>CAKNRV010000031.1 GCA_930991035.1 uncultured Clostridium sp.
AATAAATGAAGAAAGGAGTGTATGGTTATTTAAGTTATTAAATATATCATACAAGTAAAAATGCTAAGTGTTTTAGAAGTAAAAAAGAGATTGCCAAAAGAGTTTGTAGAAAGGCTATATGAAAACTATACTCCCCTTACAGTGGATAAAATTCTATCTGGAATGAGCGGGGAGAGGAATACAACTTTAAGGGTTAACACATTAAAAAGTAATGTTCAAGCCGTAATGAATGATTTGAAAGAAAATAACATTAAATTTGACAGAGTGCAATGGTATGGCGATGCATTGGTTTTAAAAAATGCATCAGAAAAACAAGTGCAAAAGTTAGAACTTTATGAAAGTGGCTCTATATATTTACAAAGCTTATCTAGTATGGTACCTCCACTTGTTCTTGGTCCAAAAGCTAATGAAAAAATTTTGGATTTAACTGCTGCACCTGGTAGTAAAACAACTCAAATGGCAGCAATGATGAAAAATAATGGATATATTTTAGCAAATGAATTAGATGTATTAAGATGTGAAAGACTAAAATATAATGTGGAAAAACAAGAAGCAACAATTGTGGAAGTAAACAATGGAAGAGGGGAGACAATAGGAAAGCAGTATGAAGGATATTTTGATAAAGTTCTTCTAGATGCTCCTTGCAGTGGAGAAGGAAGATTTTTAGCTAACGATGCCAAAACATATAGGAGCTGGTCAGAAAAGACAGTGCGAGAACTTGCAAAATTACAAAAAAAGCTATTTAAAAGTGCATACCAAGCATTAAAACCTGATGGAGAAATGGTATATTCTACGTGCACTTTAAATAAAGAAGAAAATGAAGATATTTTACTTTGGGCAATACAAGAGTTAGGAATAAAGCTATTACCTATTAAAATCAACATAAAAAATGCAGAAACAGGAAATTTACAACATTTAGATATGGATAGCTCTGAAAAGATAGGTGCAACTTCGGTAGTAGAAGAGGTAAAAAAGGCTATTAGAATTTTGCCTTCAAAAGAAACAGAAGGATTTTTTGTAGCAAAAATAAAGAAAGCTTAAAAGTGTTACGCCAAACAATGTATATTTTGTATTTTTATGTTTGGCTTTATAAAAAGTTTTAATAATTAATAAAAGAAAGGAAATAAAATGCAACAACAAACGTATATACAGATAAAGAATGAACAAATTTCCATAGTTATAAAAAGTTATAGAACATCTAAGCATTTAAAAATATATTTTAAAGCAAATGTTTTGTATCTTAGTAAGCCTCAATATGTAAGTGTGAAAAGAGCTATGGAATATGTAGAAATGCACAAAGACGAAATTTATAAAATGTATATTAAATTAAAAGATAGTGAAGATACTAAAACAAAAAAATGGGTAAATGGAGAAACTTTTCCAATAAAAGGAGAAGAGTATGTAATAGATATTCAAAAAATACATAATGCAAATGAGATTAATTTACGTATTGATAATAATAAAAAGGAAGTACATATTTCGTACCCCGATAATTTAAGCGAAGAAAGTAAAAAGTATAATATAGATAAAGGAATAAAACAACTTTTAAAAAATCAGACCAATATGCTATTACACGAAAAAGTACCATATTGGAGTAAGGTTACCAATATTCCATATAAATTGTTTAAAGTAAATGATGCAACTAGCAGATATGGAAGTTGTGTGCCTAGTACTAACATTTTGCATTTTTCGTCTAGGCTAATTATGCTTCCAGAGGATAAAATTGATGCAGTTGTTGTCCACGAACTTTGCCATATGGTTTATCCAAACCACAGCAAAGATTTTTATAACTTAGTCAGAAAATATATACCAAATTATGACGAAATAAACAAATGGCTCAAGAAAAATGGAAAAATAATTTTGTTTTGATTCATAGGTCATTATAAGAATTAAATTTACAAATATAGTTAAAACAATTTATATTTTGGCTATAAAAAATTAAAATTATATATATTTACAAATAAAAAAAGTAATACTAATTTTAACGAAATCCTTGATAGTCATAGGTTGTAACATAAATGTGAATGTTTTGTGAATTTTAGCACTCTCCTATTGATTTTGTTAAAAATGGGTGTATAATACATAATGTAAAAAGAAAAAGATACTTTTTATATAAGCATTAGCAAAACAAAAGAAAGCTATTGATTATTACACAGAAGGTGTCAACACATAAAAATAAAGAAAGGAAGTTGATAGTTATGATGATGATACCAAGAAGAAATGATTTTGATTTATTTGACAAGATGTTTAATGACCCATTTTTCACAAGAAGTGAAAGCAAATTAATGAGGACAGATATTAAGGACAAAAAGGACCACTATGAATTAGAAGTAGATTTACCAGGATATGAAAAAGAGAATATTAAAATAGAGCTATCAGACGGATACTTAACAATTAACGCAAGTATGAACAAAGAAACAGACGAAGATAAAGATAGTTCTTATGTACACAAAGAAAGATATGTTGGAGAATGTTCAAGAAGCTTTTATGTAGGAGATAACATAAAAGAAGAGGACATAAAAGCAAGCTTTAAAAACGGTACATTAAAATTAACATTCCCAAAAAATGATCAACCAAAATTAGAAGGCAAGAAATATATTGATATTGAATAAATAACAAAAAAACCTTGGATTTTCCAAGGTTATTTTTGTTACAATAAAAATTTTATGCATCTTGTTCTAATTCTTCGCACATTGAGTTTCTAACTCTTTCTTTTAAATCAAGTATAGCATCTTTTTTGCCAAGTAGTCTATTAGGATAAATTGGTTTTTGAATTACTAAAGTGATTGTTGTTCTTGTTTTTATTAAATTACTAATTTTTTTAGTTTTATTAAACTTAATTACCATTGGAACTACTGGAACATTGTTTCGTACAGCAAAATCAAATGCACCATTTTTAAAATGCCTAATTTTATCATAATGTGGCCACAAAGAGCCTTCTGGATAAAAGTGAACAGTTTTATTGTTTTGCAAAAGTTTGTCAATTGAATCCATAAAAGCTTTTGTATATTTTATATTTTGAGGTATAGGTACTGTATTTAAAAGTTTAATAATTTTACGCACAATTGGAATTTTAAAATTTGTCTCAAGCGATGTATAAAAAGTTTTTTGTGGCACATTTGCAAGTCCAACCATAGTACAATCCAATGGGTGTACGTGGTTTGAGACAGTAACTTTACCAGTTGTAATGTTTTCTACATTTTCTTTTCCCTCTATTTTAAAGCCAAAGAAGAATTTAGTAATAAAAAGTAAAATAGGATATGCAATAACATAAAGCATATTAGAACAAGTATTAAATATAAAATTATCATTAACAAAAGTAAAGTTATCGTCAATTTCAAATTTACAAGGTTGCCAAAAATGTAATACGTGAGAATCTTCAGGAATATTTTCTTCTTCCTTTTTATCTATATTCTCTAATTGCATCCTCAAACATCTCCTCCATCTTTTTAATACTATCTTTTAATCTATAATTATCAGCACTTTTCGAATACTTTAATTCCATTTCTTTTCTGTAATTTTCATTATCTAGCCAAAAATCTATCTTATTTGCTAAATCTTCACTATTTCCAGCCTCAAATAGACTTTCTGGAACTAGTGCAAATTGTTTAGTTGCAGAGTTGGGGCTATTTGCTATAACTGGAACATTACCACACGCAAAAGCTTCAATACAAGAAATAGCTTCAATTTCTGCATCGGCACTGTGTACATATAAATCTGTTGATTGTAAAAGCTTAATTAAATTTTCTTTATCGTAAAATTGTAATAATGGTTTAATAGGTAATTTTTCACCTAACTTTCTATATTTTTCTTCGTTAGGACCTTTACCAGCCAAAACTAATTGAATTCTATCTGCATATTTTGATTTTGAAATAGCATCAATCAAAACATCTTGCCTTTTTTCATTAGAATATCTACCAATCATTGTAATAACAAATTTATCTTTAAATTCTGGTAATTTTTGCTTACCATAAAATTTAAAATCCTCGTCAACACCATTAGAAATCACATAAAGATTAGCTGTATAACCGTGCGCTTTTAATTGGTCTGCAATAAACTGGCTAGGACAATGTATATGCTTAAACCTGTTAAAAAATGTGTCTCTGCAATGATTATAAATAAAATCATTTACTTTAGTTTTTGTTCCTAAACCAATTGTATAAGTAATATTTTCAGGTTGCACGTGAAAAGCTGCTGTGTGTGGTTTATTTAACTTTTCGCATATTTTTAAACCAGATTTAGATAACCAAAATGGCATATAAAAGTGCACAACATCTACACTAGAAATAGCTTTTTCTAAAATTTCGGTGTTAGGAATTGCAAAACTCATTCCTTGAGATCTTATAATATGAGATATTCCTGGAGGAAGTGGAAGTTCTTTTAAATTAAATTTATATTCACCTTGTTTATCTCCAGTACTTACAACATAAACTTCATTTCCGGCATCTTGTAATCCTTTGGCAAATCTTCTTGCACTTATTGTAGTTCCATTATTAGAGTTATCAAATTGATCTATTACTATTAATATTTTCATTTATTCACCTATCATACATTAAATTTTCACAATACAATTATACAATATTTGCCAAAAAATGACAAGACGTTATAAATCCAAAACAAACATTTATAAAACCATTGATAATTCTAACAATTTATGATATATTTTGAATAAAAAAGCATAAATGGTAAATAATGTTAAAAAGGTGGTTTGTGTAAAATGTGGGCGTTAGTTACAGGTGCCTCTTCTGGGATTGGTAGAGATATGGCAAGATATCTATATTTAAGTCTTGGATATAACCTAATAATAGTTGCTAGAAATGAAGATAAATTGCTAGAATTAAAACAAGAACTAGAGAGCAAATTGCAGGAAAAAAATAAGAACATAAACAGAGAAATAATAGTAATTAAAGCAGATTTAAGCTACTTAGCAGATATAAATAATATTGTAGAAAAAACAAAAAATATTGATGTAGATTTATTAGTAAATAATGCTGGATTTGGAGTATTTGGAAATTTTACTACAACTAATTTAGAAAAAGAGGTAAATTTAATAAATACAAATATAACAGCAGTTCATATTTTAACAAAAGTTTTTTTGAATAAAATGAAAAGTAAAAATAAAGGACATATTTTAAATGTCGCATCTATTGCTGGAATGGAGCCAGGACCTCTTATGGCAGCATATTATGCATCTAAGGCTTATGTAATAAGGCTTTCAAGAGCTATAAATAAAGAACTAAGAAAAGAAAAATCAAACATAAAAATAAGTATTTTGTGTCCAGGACCAGTAGATACAAATTTTAACAATGTTGCAAATGTAGTATTTAAAGCTCCAAGTATGCCAAGTGAAAAAGTTGCAAAATATGGAATAGACAAGGCTTTAAAAGGAAAGTTAATCATAGTACCTGGATTTTTAAACAAGTGTGTGAGGTTCTTTTCAAAGATTTTACCAGATGCAATTTTAGAAGAAGTGGCTTATCACATACAAAGAAGGAAGGGACAATACTAATAATGAAGAATTTCATTTTAATAATACTTCTATATATAGCAAAAATTTTAATGAAAATAATATACTTTTTCATTAAGATTTTTACAAGACAACAAAACAAAGTAACAATGCTTAGCAGACAGTCAAATAGTATAAACTTGGACTTCAGACTAATACAAGAAGAGTTGGAAAAGAATAATGGCGCTGAAATAAAAATTAAAATTCTATGCAAAAAAATTCCTAAAAATTTTGGAGGAAAATTAAGCTATTGTTTTTATATAGTAAAATGTATGTATCACATAGCAACTTCAAAAGCATGTATAGTAGATGGGTACAATATTCCTATATGCGCACTTAAGCATAAGAAGAACTTAGAAATAATACAGATTTGGCACGCGCTTGGAGCAATTAAAAAGTTTGGCTATCAAGTTTTGGATAAAAAAGAGGGAACAAGTAGCAAAGTGGCAAAAATAATGGATATGCATTCAAATTATACTTGTGTAACTTGTGCAAGTGAGGCAACCAGAAAAATATATGCCGAGGCTTTTAATACTGATTTGGATAAAATAAAAGTGATGGGAATGCCTAGAATTGACTATATTTTAGGTAAAGACAATGAGATAAATAAAAAAGTAGAAGAACTAAAAAGGGATTATCCAAATTTTAGTGGCAAAAAAACTATTTTGTACGTTCCTACTTTTAGAAGAGGTCAAACACTTGATATAAGTCAGATTGAAAATGCTATAAATAGAGAAAAATACAATTTAATTATAAGGCTACACCCATTAGACAATACTAAGGTAAGTGAAGAATATTTAGTAAACAGAAAATATAGTACGTTTGACTTAATTAAATTTGCAGATTATATAATAACAGATTATTCTGCAATTGCGTTTGAAATAGCAACACTAAATAAACCATTATTCTTTTACTTATTTGATATGGACAATTACAAAGACAGAAGAGGTGTAAATATAGACCTTAGGCAAGAAATGCCAAACTATACAAAAACTACTATAAACGAGATTATTGAAATAATAGAAAAAGATACATATAATTATGAGGAATTAAAGAAATTTAGAGAAAAATATGTTGAAACAATTGATACAAATAACACAAGAAGGATTTGTAATTATATAACTAAAAAAGGTTGAAAAAACGTAAGAAATGTTATAAAATAGGAGAAAATTGCTTGTCATAAATATACAGTGAGAGGAACAAATAATGAGTGTATTAAAACGCATAGCCTTAGGAATGTCAAAAAGAAGTATTGTTTTACGTAGAATAATACGAGATTTAGTAAATAGTTTTAGAAATTTAAAATTTAAAATAAATACATTGGGCAAAAAAGTAGACAATAATGTTTTGATATTTTGTTCTTTTAATGGAAAGTCCTATTCGTGTAGTCCAAAAGCTATATATGAATACATAGTAAGTGAGCCTAAATATTCTACATATAAATTTGTGTGGTCGTTTATAGAACCAGAAAAATATAAATTTTTAGAGAATAACAAAAATACTATTGTAGTAAAACAAAATTCTAAACAATATCAAAAATATTTAGCAATGGCTAAATATTGGATATTTAATTATAAAATACCAGATTACATATACCCAAAGAAAAATCAAGTATTTGTACAATGCTGGCACGGAACTCCATTAAAAAGACTTGGATGTGACTTACAACATTTTGATAATGTGCTAAATACAATTGAAGAAATGAAAAAAAGATATAAAATAGAAGCGGAAAAATTTACATATTTTTTGTCTCCATCTAAATTTGCAAGCGAAAAGTTTATATCTGCGTGGAATTTAAAAGAAATTGGCAAAGAAGATATTATTATAGAAGAAGGGTACCCAAGGAATGACTTTTTGTTTAATTATACAGAAAAAGATATTATGAAGATAAAAAAACGATTGGGTATAGAAAAAGATAATAGAAAGATAATTTTATATGCACCAACATACAGATCTGACCAGCATAGCAGTAATGAGGGGTATGTATATAAGGAAGAGTTGGATTTTGAGCACTTAAAACAGAAAATCGGAGACAAATATATAATATTGTTTAGACCACACTATTTTATTGCAAATAATTTTGATTTTGAAAAGTTTAAAGGATTTGTATATGATGTGTCAAAAATTGACGATATAAATTATTTGTATATAATAAGTGATATGTTAATTACAGATTATTCAAGTGTGTTTTTTGATTTTGCAAACTTGAAGAGACCTATTATATTTTATATGTATGACTTGGAGCATTATAGGGATAAATCAAATGGATTCTATATTGATTTAAATGAATTACCATTTAAAATAACACAAACACAAGAAGAGCTGGAAAAAGAGATTATAGAAGTGGATATGAATTTTAGTTATGATGCAAAATATAAAGAGTTCAATGAAAAATATAACTATTTGGATGATGGACAAGCAAGCAGAAGAGTAGTTGAGAGAATATTGAAAGAAACCTAAAAAAATGTACATAACGGAAAATAAGGATGTTAAAATAAGGAGTAACTTGTAACACAATTAGAGTAAGGAGTGTAAAAATTGATAGAGCAAAACAAGAAGAAAGTTAGCGTAATTGTACCTGTATATAATGTGGAAAACTATATTGGAAGATGCATTGATTCTTTAGTGAATCAAACATTGGAAGATATAGAAGTTGTTATTGTTAATGATGGAAGTACGGATGATAGTCAAAAAGTTATTGACGATTATGTACAAAAATATCCTGATAAAATTAAGTCATTTACAATAAAAAATGGTGGAGTAGCAAATGCTAGAAATTATGCTTTAGACAAAGCAACTGGAGAATATATTGGCTTTGTAGATAGTGACGATTATGTTGCTAAGGATATGTATGAAAAACTATATAATAAAGCTATTGAAGATAATGCAGATATAGTTAATTGTGGATATTACAGGGAAACAGAAACAAGATGTGTAGAAAAAGAAACTGCTTACAATCCAGAGTATGGAAATAGCGTTTTTGAGAATCCATATTTAATAGTAGACAGTGTACCATACATTTGGAACAAAATTTTTAAAAGAAAAATAATTGAGGATAACAAGATTAGATTCCCTAATTTAAAGATATATGAAGACTTAGTGTTTACATATGAATTATTTGTCGAGGCTAATAGAGTATCAAAAGTATTTGAACCTTTGTATTTCTATACTGTTACTAGAGAAACATCTTTAACTTTTAAATTTTCAGAAAAACGATTTGACATTTTTGAAGCTTTTGGAATCTTAACAGAGTATATGAACCAAAAAGGTTGTTTAGAACAATTCAGACAAGAGATAATTTTTACATTATTAAAACATATTTATGTGGTACTTGAAAAAGATGTAACACGTGATACTGCTAAGTTAAAGAAAAAGTACATTAAAGAGGTCTTTAAATATTTAAACGAAAACTTTAAAGATTGGAAAGAAAATTTTTATTTTGAAAAATTTAAAAAGAATAAAAAACATTATACCTCAAAAGCATATTGGACAATTAGAATTTACGTAAAAAAGGGGAAAAGGAAAAAAATAAAAAAATTAATCAATACAATAAACAAAATAGAAGGATTAACTAATAGCGAAAGGTTTATTGGTAAAAAATATTTAAAATATTTAAAACATCCAATTGACGAAAAGAGCATATTATTGAATTCGCAACAAGGGGATAACATAAATGGAAATATGTTTTATATATTAAAAGAACTACTTAAAAATGAAACTTATGCAGATTATAAGATATATGTTGCATATAAATATGGAAAAAAAGAAAGTTTTCAAGAAAAATTGCAAAATTATAATTTGAATAAATTAAAATTGATTGAAGTAAATACAAAAGCATATGTAAAAGTATTAGCTACTGCAAAATATTTATTTAATGACACAAGTTTTCCAGTGTATTTCCTAAAAAGGGAAGAACAAGTCTACTTAAATACTTGGCACGGAACACCGTTGAAAACATTAGGAAAAGCTACTGCAAATGATTTTCACGACATAGCAAATTTGCAAAAGAATTTTGTGGTATCAGATTATTTGCTTTATCCTAGTAAATATATGTTGGACATAATGGAAAGAGACTATATGTTAGAAAATACAGCAAAAGGCAAAGCTATTTTATGTGGATATCCAAGAAATGAGATATTTCTTGATAAAAATAGAAGAGAAGAATTAAAAAAGAAACTAAACTTAAATGGAAAAACTGTTATAGCATATATGCCTACTTGGAGAGGAAATGTTAGAAAAGTATTATTAGAGGAACAATTGGAAGGAGTTAAAGAATATTTAAAAGAAATTAATGATTCTTTAAAAGAAAATCAAGTTTTATATGTTAACTTTCACCCTTATGTAGGAAATAATATAGAATTTGACTGTTATGACAAAATTCTTCCTTTTCCAAAAGAATATGAGACCTACGATTTCTTGAATTTATGTGATATATTAATTACAGATTATTCTAGTGTATTTTTTGATTATGCAATAACTAGAAACAAAATTATTTTATTTACTTATGACGAAGAAGAATATTTAAAAGATAGAGGAATGTACATTTCGCTACAAGATTTACCATTCCCAAAAGTAACAGATGTAAAGCAGTTAATAAAAGAAATTAATTTGCCTAAACAGTATGATGACACAGAATTTATAAAAACTTACTGTAATTATGATAAAGTAAATACTTCTGAACAAATATGTAAATTTATAATTTTAAATGATAAGAAGAGCATAAAAACAGAGAACTTTAAACATAATGATAAAAAACTAATGCTAATTTATGCAGGTCCTTTAGTAAAGAATAAAAGAACGGACAAGCTAATTTCAATATGTGAAAATACACCAAACAAAAAATATAATTACTATATTTCGTATGTAACAAGAAATGTAAAGAAAAATAAAAGACAATTAAAAGTGCTAGAACAAGCTGGTATGAATTATTGGGGACAATTAGGAACACTGAATAATATGGGTAGACTAGACCTTATTATACTTTCTCTAACAGGAAGAATAAAATCACTATATAACATATTTAAAAATAGAATAGATTCAATTTATAAAATAGAAACTCAAAGAATTTATGACAATATAAAGTTTGAAGGTGTTATATTATTTGGTAAAATAGGAGTTAGAAAAATATATCAATTTTCACTTTGGGAAGGCAAAAAGATTTTGTGCTTAACAAGTAAAGAGGATTTTAATAAACGTATAAATCCAAAAGTATACGAAAAATATGATTATATACTAACTCAAGACCAAGAAACATTTGATATAGTAAGTAAATACTGCAAAAATAATAAAAATGTTAGATTAATAGATAATATAGACAGCTTAGATGATTTTGAAAAAGTTGTTTAATCTAGTAAAAAAATTAATTTTATAAAATGTCAATCCAAAAGAAAATATGTATAGCAGTTTAGATAAATTAGAAAGGAAGAAAATTTATGAAAAGAGTACTAACTTATGGAACATTTGACTTATTACATTATGGACATATTAGATTATTAAAAAGAGCAAAAGCATTGGGAGACTATTTAATAGTAGCATTATCAACAGACGAATTTAATGCTCAAAAAGGGAAAAAAGCATATCATAATTACGAAACAAGAAAGAAAATGTTAGAGGCAATAAGATATGTGGATTTGGTTATCCCAGAAGAATGCTGGGAACAAAAAATCTCTGATGTGCAGAAATATGATGTGGACATTGTTGTAATGGGAAGCGATTGGGCAGGTAGTGACAAATTTGACTACCTAAAGGATTACTGCGATGTAGTATATTTGGATAGAACCGAAGGAATATCAACAACAAAGATAAAAAAAGATTTAGGTTTACAAGAGCCAATTAATGGGGTAGACCAAATACCAGAAACTAAGCAAGAAAGAAATAATACGGAAAATAATAAATAAAATATGTTTATAGTGTATTATATTGAGTAAATAAATTTTCATATAATAAAATTTTTTGCTTGTTAAATTAAATTTAGATTAATATGAAAGGAATGAAAAAATTTGCACACCATTGTAGAAATAATTAAAGATCACTTACAATATAAACAGCAAATTTTTAAATTAGCAAAAGCAGACTTGGTAAAAACATACCGTGGAGCTGCACTTGGTTGGGCTTGGGCAATAATCAAACCAGCTGTAACTATATTTGTATATTGGTTTACATTTCAAATAGGTATAAGAGGTGGAAGAGATGCAAGTGTAAATGGATTCCCATTTTTCCTATGGCTTATAGCAGGTGTTGTTCCGTGGTTTTACATAAGCGATATGCTAACTGCTGGAACAGAAGCTATAAGAAAATATAGTTATTTAGTTACAAAAATGAAGTTTCCAGTTTCTACAATACCTACTTTTGTTAGTATATCAAAATTTATAGTAAACCTTGTACTTATGTTGATTGTAATAATTATATTTATTGCAATGGGATATTTCCCTACTGCATATATTTTACAATTACCAATATATATGATACTAAGTTTTCTTTTCTTTACAACATTTTCGCTATGTGCATCACTTCTAGCGTCTATGAGCAAAGACTTTGCAAATTTAGTGAAATCACTTGTAACAGCTGTATTTTGGTTGTCAGGAATAATATTTAATATAAATACAATTTCCGAACCTTGGCTAAAATCATTACTTATGCTAAATCCAGTAACATTTATAATAGAAGGATACAGAAACTGTTTTATAAATCAAGTGTGGATATGGGAAGAGCCAAAAAGATTACTTTACTTTGGAATAATTTTTGTAGTGCTAATAATTTTAACAATTTGGGTTTATAGAAGATTAAGAAAAGAAATTCCAGATGTGTTAAATTAAATATTATAACTAAATCTGAATTCTAAAAGGAGATAAGATTAATGCAGGATACTGTAATAGAATTTAAAAACGTAACTAAAATGTATAAACTCTTCAAAAATGATAAGAGGAGATTATTACATACTTTTATAAAAAGTATAAAATATAAAGAAAAAAAAGCTGTAAATGATGTTTCATTTGTAATAAAAAGAGGAGAAGCGGTTGCTTTGTTTGGAAAAAATGGAGCAGGAAAATCAACAATATTAAAAATGATAACTGGTGTTACATTTCCAACAAGTGGAGAAATTACTGTAAATGGACGTGTAAGTGCTTTACTAGAGCTTACATCAGGATTTGACCCAGAGTTTACAGGAAGAGAAAATATATATTTAAAGGGGCAATTGCTTGGATTAAAAGATAGCGAAATTAGAGAACTGGAACCAGAGATTATAGAATTTGCAGAAATTTCTGAATATATAGACCAACCTGTTAGAACATACTCAAGTGGTATGAAAGCAAGGTTGGGATTTTCAATAAACGTAAATATAAGACCAGAAATATTAATTGTAGACGAAGCTTTGAGTGTAGGAGACGAAGAATTTAAAAACAAATGCACAAAAAAGGTTAATGAAATAGTTAACAAAGATGAAGTAACACTTCTATTTGTTACACACTCGACTTCTATGGCAAAGGAGTTTTGCTCTAGAGGAATTGTTATGGAAAATGGCAAAAAAACATTCGATGGAGGAATTGACGAAGCCATCGAAAAATATAAGAAGACTGTAAAAAAATAGGGTTGCTATTAGCAACCTTATTTTTCTAACTTGTGATAAACTTTTTTGCCTTTCCTTAAAATGGCAAATCCATCTTTAAAGTCTTTATCTGATAAAACATAATTTACATCTTCAACTTTTTCGTCGTTTAATGTAATTCCACCTTGATTAATCAAAGTTCTAGCTTGTCCTTTTGAAGGAGCCATACCAGCTGTTATAATAGCATCTAAAATAGAAATATTGCTATCAACTTTAGAAGTAGGCATATTTTCTAAAGAACCAGAGCCTTCAAATAATGCTTTTGCTGCTTCTTCAGCTTTTTTAGCTTCTTCTTCGCCGTGAACTATTTTTGTTATTTCAAATGCAGCAACCTTTTTGGCTTCATTTATATGCTCGTCTTTTAAACTTGCTAAACGATTTACTTCGTCCATTGGTAAAAATGTAAGAAGCGATAAAACAGTTTTTACATCGGCATCGTCTATGTTTCTCCAGTATTGATAAAATTCATAAGGAGAAGTTTTATTTGGGTCAAGCCATAAAGCACCTTTTTCTGTTTTACCCATTTTCTTTCCTTCTTTTGTAGTAAGAAGTTTAAATGTTAAACCGTAAGAATCAGAATGTCCAATTCTTCTTATTAAATCAACACCACCTAAGATGTTTGACCATTGGTCATTTCCACCCATTTGAAGTTTGCAACCATAAGTATTATATAAATGTAGAAAATCATAAGATTGCATAAGCATATATCCAAGTTCAAAGAATGTTAATCCTCTTTCCATTCTTTGTTTATAGCATTCTGCTGCAAGCATTTTATTTACAGAGAACAATGAACCGATATCTCTCATAAAATCAACAAAGTTTAATTTTAAAAGCCAATCAGCATTGTTTACTATAATAGCGCCATTATCTCCATCAAAATTAATAAATTTAGAAAGTTGTTTTTTAAAGCACTCAACATTGTGATTAATTTCTTCTCTTGACATCATTCTTCTCATATCTGTTTTGCCAGAAGGGTCACCGATTGTTGCAGTACCTCCACCAATTAGAATAATTGGCTTATGACCAGCTCTTTGCATTTGACTTGCTACCATCATAGAAACAAAATGGCCAACGTGTAAGCTGTCAGCTGTTGGGTCAAAACCTATATAAAAAGGAATAGAGCTGTTATCCAAAACATCTTTAATCTCGTCGTGTGTTACTTGTTCTATGTAACCTCTTTCCATCAATTCCTCAAATACTCTTGACATAAAATCAATCCTTTCTTCTATTTGTAATGTAAATCGTAAATATTGTACCACAATATGGTAAAAGGTGCAACTTTACAATTAAAAAAATATATACTTCGTCTCTAAAAAAATTTTCAATAGTACAGAGTGTCAAAATCCAATGAATGTAGTTGACAAAAACAGCCCAAATTTTATATAATTGTTGCAGTAGAAAAGGAGATAAAAGTAAGGCTTAAGAAAGGAAAGTAATAAAATGCAAGATAGAAAAAGCTTAATTAGAAATTTTAGTATTATTGCTCATATAGATCACGGAAAGTCGACTTTGGCAGATAGATTAATTGAAATGACAGGAGTGCTTTCTAGTCGTGAGATGGAAAATCAAGTACTAGATAATATGGATATAGAACGTGAAAGAGGAATTACAATAAAATCTCAAGCTGTAAAAATGACCTATAAGGCTAAGGATGGAAAGAACTACGAACTTAATTTAATAGATACACCAGGACATGTGGATTTTAATTATGAAGTTTCTAGAAGTTTAGCTGCGTGCGATGGTGCTATTTTGGTTGTTGACAGCACACAGGGGGTAGAAGCGCAGACTCTAGCTAATGTGTATCTTGCAATTGATAATAATCTTGAAATTCTTCCAGTTATAAATAAAGTAGATTTACCAAATGCAAGACCGGATGAAGTAAAAAAGGAGATTGAAGATATAATTGGTATTCCAGCAGAGGATGCACCTTGCATTTCTGCAAAAACAGGCTTAAATGTAGAAGAGGTTTTAGAAAGAATAGTAACAGATTTGCCTGCACCAACTGGCGACGAAAATGCTCCATTAAAATGTTTAATATTTGATTCAATATATAATGACTACAAAGGAGCAATTGCCTACGTTAGAGTAAAAGACGGAACAGTAAAAGTTGGGGATGAGATAATTCTTATGTCCAATAATAAATCATTTACTGTAACAGAAGTGGGATATTTCGAGCCAGGTTCATACTCACCTAGCGATAAATTAGAGGCAGGAGAGGTTGGATACATAGCAGCTAGTATAAAAAGTTTATCAGATATTAGAGTTGGTGATACAATTACATTAAAAAATAGACCAGCAGCTGAGCCACTTCCAGGATATAAAAAGGTAAATCCTATGGTATACTGTGGAATTTATCCAGTAGATGGTAGCGACTATGAAAATTTAAAAGTAGCATTGGAAAAATTAAAATTAAATGATGCAGCTTTAGAATACGAACCAGAATCTTCTGGAGCTTTAGGCTTTGGATTTAGATGTGGATTCTTAGGATTGTTGCATTTGGAAATAATAGAAGAAAGATTAGACAGAGAATTTGATCTAAGCTTGATTACAACATCACCATCAGTTATATATAAAGTACACAAAACAGATGGTGAAATAATAGAACTATACAATCCTTCTGATTTACCACCAACAAGTGAAATATCATATATGGAAGAACCTTTTGTTACAGCAGAAATTTTAACGCCAAAAGATTTTGTTGGAAACATAATGGAAATATGCCAAAATAGACGTGGTATTTATGTTGATATGAAATACCTAGACGAAAATAGAGTTACATTAATTTATGAAATGCCATTAAATGAAATTATCTATGATTTCTTTGACCAACTAAAATCAAGAACAAAAGGTTATGCCTCATTTGACTATGAATTTAAAGAATATAGAAGATCAGAACTAGTAAAATTAGACATTCACGTAAACGGCGAACCAGTAGATGCACTTTCATTTATAGTTCATAAAGATAATAGCTATGAACGTGGAAAAAAGATGGTAGAAAAATTAAAAACAGTTATACCAAGGCAATTATTTATAATTCCAATCCAAGCAGTAATTGGCGGTAAAGTAATAGCAAGAGAAACAATATCTGCATTAAGAAAAGACGTTTTGGCCAAATGCTATGGTGGAGATATTACTAGAAAGAAAAAATTGCTAGAAAAACAAAAACGTGGTAAAAAGAAAATGAGACAAATTGGTAATGTGGAAATTCCACAGGAGGCTTTCTTGAGTGTTCTTAAATTAGATGAGGAATAGGTGAGAATTTTGAAAAGGATAGTATTATGCGGCAGTATGAAATTAAAAGAAAAAATATTTGAAGTAGAAGAATATTTAAAAAATAAAGGATATGAAGTAGTTACACCGAAAGAATTTAGAGTGGAAATGACAAAAGGAGATGCTGCTAAATTACATTTTGATGAAATTACAAATGAAAAAACAGATATAGTTTTAGCAGTTAATGTAACAAAAAATGGAATAGAAAATTATATAGGACCAAATACATTTGCAGAAATAGCAATGGCATTTTACTTTAATAAAAAGATTTACTTATTAAATGATATTTACGAACCATATAGAGACGAGTTAGAAGGCTGGAATGTTATTTCATTAAAAGGTAATTTGGAAAATTTAGTATAGTTAGTTATAAAAATAGTTTATAAATATGTGGAAAGTTATATTACAAATACAATTATATAATCTATAAAAGATTAAAGAAATAATGATATAAAGAAAGGAAGCATACGGAATTGAATAAATATCAAAGAAATAAAAATGATATTGAAGAAAAAGAATATGTTGACCAAGTTGAAGGAAGAAATGCGGTTTTAGAACTTTTGGAATCTGGAAGAGACATAAATAAAATATATGTTTCAGAAGGAGAAAAGTATGGTTCTATTAATAAAATTATTGCAAAAGCGAAAGAAAGAAAAATAATAATAAATGAAATAAGCAGAACTAAATTAAATCAAATGGCACAAACAGAAAATAACCAAGGCGTTATTGCAGTAGTTCCACCATTTAATTACTGCGAAGTGGAGGATATTTTAGAAGAAGCAAAAAGGAAAAATACAAAGCCGTTTATTTTAATTTTGGATGGAATAGAAGACCCACATAATTTAGGGTCAATTATAAGAACTGCCGAGACTGCTGGTGTTGATGGAATTATAATTCCAAAAAGAAGGGCTGCTGGAGTAAATAGTACGGTAGCTAAAGTATCAGCTGGTGCGGTAGAATATATGAAAATTGCTAGAGTAAATAATATAACTGATACAATAAATTATTTAAAAGAAAATGATGTCTGGATATGTGGAACAGATATGAATACAGACAAATATTATTATGACGAAGATTTTACAGGAGGAATAGCAATTGTAATAGGAAGTGAAGGATTTGGCATTAGCAGATTAGTAAAAGAAAATTGCGACTTTCTTGTAAAAATTCCAATGAAAGGAAAAATTACATCATTAAATGCGTCTGTATCTGCCGGAATAATAATGTACGAAGTAGTAAAACAAAGAAAATAAAGATTGGTAAATATAGATGTAGATTAAAACCTATCATTTAAAAGAAAGAAGGAGATAACTTATGAAAAAACATTTATTACTAATTATTATACTTATTGCAGTACTTTTAGTTTTAGGATTAGTTTTACTTATATTAAACTTAACTACTGACATCTTTAAATCACCATCAGAGATGTTTTGGAAATACATAGTACAAAATGCTGATATAGTAGATATTCTAGAAAACGATAAACAAGTGGCGCAAAAAAACATAAAGGAAAGTAATTCATATACTTCAACAGGTAACCTTTTATTAACAATGGAACAAGGAGAAAATAACATAAAGCAAATAAATGTAGATACCACTGCGCGCTATGATGTTAATACTGGTAGAACTTATGCAGACGCTACATTAAAAAATGGGGAGCTAGACATATTCAATGTTTCATATATAAATAGTGGAGATATTTATGCAATAGAATGTGCAGAAGTTACTCCAGTATATATTGGTTTTAGAGATGGAGATTTTAGCAGTTTAGTTGCAAAATATGGAGCGAGAAATGTAGACAGGCTACCGGACAGAGTTGATTTAAGCGAATATGAAGGAGTATTTGACTTAACTGATGAACAAAAAAGCCATATAATTAATACTTATCTTCCAATAATTACTAATATTGTTCAAGAAAATCAATATCAAAAAATGGGAGAAAGCGTACAGATAAATGGTAGTACTTATGACGCAAACATATATAGAGTTCAAATAACAGGAGATAATGTAAAACAAATATTAATTCAAATGCTAAACACATTACAATCAGATAGCGAAACATTAATATTGCTTAGTAACAAATTTAGTGTTTTAAAGATGGGAATTAATTACACAGATATCTCAAACTTTTCTTTGCTATTACAAAGAAAAATAGAAGAATTGCAAAATGCGACTATACCGGATCTGATTATAAATGTTTATGAAAATAGAGGAAATGTCATAAGAACTTCTTTTGAAATGGAAGGAATAATAAATGTAATTTATGACAGAGTGCAAAATTATAATTCTCTAACAATAGATTTAGAAGAAGATATTCTTAATAATGTAATGGGAAATATTGAAGAAACAATAACGAGTTTCTTCCCTACAACAGAAAGCGGAGAAAGCTCAAACGGTGAAAATGTACCAAGCGATGCTGTAACAGACGGGGTAGAAAATAGTGCAACAGATAATACAAATGCAAATAATGAGGATGGTACAACTACTAACGACGAAAATAGTACTGAAAACAGTTCTGAAAATCAGAATAACGAGAATACAGAAACAGCAGGAAATGATGGCAATGTAGTAGACGAAAATGTGACATCAGGGGAAAATACCAACACAATAGAAAGTTCAAATCAGAATAATGGCACGGGAAATGAAGTAATTGATTTAACACAAGAAGCAGAAGATTTAGCATCAACAACTTATGGAAGAATAAGCATAGTAAAACAAATAGCAGATAGTGCGAGTGTGACCACAATTGACTTTACTCCTAATATAGAGGATACAAGCACAAATATAAATATAGTAGCAAATTATAGTAATATACAAAATAATTCTGCTAACAATTCTTTTTCTATAACTTTAAGCGGTGCAGTAGACGAGATTCCAACAATATATACAATTTCTTATGATACAATGACAACACAAGCGTCAAGCGTAGAGGAAATACCGGAACTTACAAATTCAAATACTGTACTTGCTAATAATTATGAAGCGGAGCAATTTACTACATTCTTTAATAATTGGTATACGGCTTTTATGAATGCTTTTTCCGAAAAAGCTGCAATGATTGGCATTGAAGTTGGAACAGAATAGAAAGATTAAGGAGAATATTAAAACCCAAATAATAAATTATTAATATATGTAAATTTATTATTTGGGTTTTTAAATTCTAGGAAATTGCATATTACAGAGCTGGTAAAAATTGCCAGTAAAAAAGTGCAAAAAAAGTAGAAAAAAGTATTGACTTTGAAAATCAATCGTGGTATTATATTAAATGTACCAAGTA
>CAKNRV010000032.1 GCA_930991035.1 uncultured Clostridium sp.
TGAAATTTTAAAGTATCATTTAATGTATCATTTATAGTATCTTAAAGTATCATTACAAATGATTGCTCTAAATAGGCTATTACTCTAGCATTTTGTCTCTATATCATTTCCGGACATTAAGCATTTAGGTGTATGATTTCCTATTATATGTCCCTCGTCTATCATCCTTTTTACTAAATCTGGCTGAGAATTTAAGTAATGTCCTGTTATAAAGAATGTGGCTTTAACATCATTTTGCTTTAATACTTCTAATATTTTTTCTGTATAACCTGCTTCATATCCGCAATCAAAGGTTAAATATACATAAGGTTTTTCACTATTTCCAATGCTTATACCTTCATATTGGTCAATTATTCTTCTGTTTTCGCTTCCTAAGTCTGGTTGCTCATGATTATTCCCTCTTTTTATTCCCCATTCTATTTTTTTGTCACTTACTACACCAGTTGAGCTAGTCGGCAATATTTCATCATCTTGCATACTAATAACCGAAAATGAAAAAATGAAAATCAAGCATATAATAAATGAATTTGCAATTATTCTTATATTTTTTTTATTCATATCTCCCTCCTATATGTTTTCTATATTAATCTATTTAATCTTATGAATGATATTTTAAATTATTCCTCTACTATTAAGGTCTCTTATAAAATATTAAAATCGGACAAAATTTTGGAAATTTATTTTTTAAATCAAAAAAGAGATATCACTTTTGATACCTCTAGCGCATATATTTTATCTAGAATAATAAATTGTAATTTGTCTTTAACCTTATATTAGTCATTTTTTAATATTTTCCAATGCCCTGTCTTTTTTGACCCTTCTCTTTCAATATATCCTTTTTCTTTTAATTCTTTTATATTTCTTTTTATTGTTGGTTCAGAAACTCTTAATTTTATAGCAATATCTTTTTGTTTCATATTAGGATTTATTTTTAACAAATTTAAAGTATCATTTAAAGTATCATTTAAAGTATCATTTGCTAAATTAATTAAATCTTTTTCCTCTAATTTTTCATCCCTTAATAGTGGAATTGTTACTCTAAACATCTCTTTATCTTCAAAAATAGGTGGTTTTCCTGAATACAAATATGAATTTTTTGTAATTTTTATAAAAACACTACCCAACTCATCTGCATATCCTATTTCTCTAAAAAATTTTGCAATCGTTTTGTTTTTGGCAAATGGTGTGTAATTTTTTATAGTAAGTTATCATTTGCTCCTAAAATAATATATCCTCCTGTAGTATTTAAAAATGAACATACAGATTCAAACACACTTTTAGGTAATCCATTAGTGGCTTCTTTTAATTCTGTATTAACATTTTCGCCTAATAAAATAATATTTTTAATATTTTCTTCCATAAAGGCTTGTCTCCTTTTTCTCGTTGTTATTCTGAATTTATAATATCACAAATTCCTTTTTTATACAATTAAATTTTCTATTCTTTAATAATTTGTTTAAATACTTATATTTACTTTTTAAATCACAAAAAAGAAATATCATTTCGATATCTCTAATACATATATTTTTATATTTTTGCAAATTTCTTATATCTGAACACTTACAAGATTTTATATTTCGACAAATAAATTTATTTTTCTAATTTTTTTATATTGACAAGCCAAAATTTTTAGATTATATTATTATAGTGACTGGAAAAAATTGGTTATAGTTAATCATTTTGTCGAATTTTATTTCAGTTATTTATTATTTTATGGGGAGATAAAAGATGTTGAATTTTGTATTATGCGATGACAATTTTAATGCAATTGAAAAATTATCAAAAATGTTGAATTCTATACTGATATCTCATAATTTAAAAGGTCAAATTACTTATAGTACAACTAACCCTAATGATTTACTAAAATTTGTTAAAAATAATCCTACTGATGTTTTGTTACTAGATATTGATTTAAAGTCTTCAACTTCTGGTTTGCAAATAGCTGAGAAAATACGCGCAGTTGATAAAGATATATACATTATTTTTGTAACTGGTCATTTTGAATTTGGTATGGTTGCATACAGATATAAAACTTTCGATTTTTTACAAAAGCCATTGACTAAAGAAAGATTTGAAGAAACAATTTTAAGATTGTACTCAGACATTTTTGGGAATAAAACAGATTATATAAAATTAGATAATGATAAGACCGTAATAAAGGAAAATACCATTAGATTTATAAAAAAAGATGGAATGAAGGTAATATTTCACACAGATACCAGAGATTATGAAACTTATAGCTCCTTTAGTAAGATATCTGATATGTTACCTTATAATTTTGTAAGATGTCATAAGTCTTATATAGTTAATATAGACAAAATAACCGATATAGATATGAATGATAATCTAGTTTTCTTTAATAAGACTGATAAATGCTATATTGGTCCAAAATATAAAAATAATTTTATGGAGGTTTTAGAAAATGAATACTTTACAAACAATCTGGTCAGCATTGACTGTGCCAAATGAAGAACTATTTAAAATACTATCAATACCAATTATGTATTTAGATGCTTACATAGGTATGTTATTTTTCTCTACAATTTTAAATATTGATATAAGTAAAAGGCGAAAAATAATTTACGTCTTAGTTTATGGTACTGTATGCAATATTTGTTATTTCTTAGTTCCTATACCATTTAATGTTTATGTAAATATTATTAGTTGGCCTATTTTCATATTCTTTATCTTAAGAACAACTATACTAAAATCAATTTTGTCAGTAGTAATTACAATGGTAACTACATCAATATTTGATTTTATATTTTCAAAAATATTACTTGCTTTTGGCATACCAACTGATTTAGTTCTTTCTATACCGCTTTATCGTCTTGGTGTTGCACTTAGCATATATTTAATAATGTATTTATTAACAAGACTTATTCGTACATTCAAATTAAATATAGAAGTATTTGATAATATGAGTACTAAAACGAAAATTCTTTTAATTATAAATGCTCTATTAATTTTATTGGTACTTGCAATGCAGTTCTATTTAATTACATTTTATAGTAATACTTTACCTGCATTTATATCTGTAATAAATACTGTTTTCTTAATTGCATATTTTGCTGTAAGTATTTACAGTATTATTAATAGTTCAAAATTAGCAGTTACTACTAGAGATTTAGAAAATGCACAATGTACAGTTCAAACAACTAAAATTTTGCACGACCAAGTTAGAGCTTTCAAACACGATTTTGATAATATTGTAAACATAATTGGCGGTTATGTTGTAAGTGAAGATATGGAAGGTTTGAAAAGATATTATAATCAGCTGTTAGAAGAATGTCATAAAACAAATAATTTATATGCACTTTCACCTGATGTTATAAATCATCCAGCAATTTATCATATGCTTGCAACTAAGTACTATGAAGCAAATCAAAAGAAAGTTCAGATAAATCTTGACGTTTTTCTAGATTTAAACGAAATAGAAAAACGTATGAAAATTTATGATTTTACCAGAATACTTGGTATTCTACTTGATAATGCTATTGAAGCAGCAACTGAATGTGACGATAAAATAATTAATGTAACATTTAGGAAGAATTTGAGTAATGATATGATTTTAGTAATTATACAAAATACCTATAAAAACAAAGATGTAAATACTGAAGAAATTTATCAAAAAGGTATTAGTAGTAAAGAAAATCATAGTGGTCTTGGATTATGGAAAGTAAGACAAATATTAATGCATAACAATAATTTGAATTTATTTACTACTAAGAATGACGAATTCTTCACACAGCAATTTGAAATATATAAATAGTATCTAAATACTAGATTTCCGAGCCAAAAAATAGTCTCTTAAACGAGGCTATTTTTTGGTTTGTCGATATTTTGTAATTTATTATTTAAGGAAATAGTTGTTATTCCTATTTTATTTAATTATCTTTTTTAATTAAAGATGCTGGCATTTTTGGTTGGTGAAATAAGCTCATTATAAGACAAGCTGTATTTGTTGATTTTGCATACTTTTCTGCCATTTTTGCTAAAGTTTTTAACATAATAAATTCCCCCCATTGTTTAGTTTTTTATAATAATACATTTGCCGGCAATGTTTATTATCCAAATTTATTTTAGTTTACTACTAATGTTTACTTTTGTACTGCATCACATTCTTTTCATTACTCATTATGTTTTGAACTTAAGTATTGTTTTCTACTTGTTTAAGATATTCTTCATATCCATATTTATTTCTGGTTATTTTATATGCAAGTCTTGTAATTGATAATGTTTGTATTATTGTGCCTATAATTAATATATTTGATAACACTCTATCTTGTATTAGTGTTGCTGCTACTAATGTAAGAATTAATGTAATATATGATAATATTTTCTTCTTTTTTCTTTCCTTCTTGCTAATTATTGGTACATTTTCTGTATCTGCTGGTGCGTATATGCTTACCATTAATAGTCCAAAGATTAAAGTTAAGCCAATTATTATATATTTTTGTATACTATCTAAGTATAATAAATTGCTAATAATTATATTTCCATAATAGAATAGCACTGTTGCTACAATGCAACCTATATGAGATTTTAGGTGAAATCCTCCAGATGTTGCTCTATATGGTAACATTGCAAAATATGCATATAGCATTTGCCATCCTATCCCAAACAGGAATCCTACTCCAAATAGTATAAACATTTTAGGTAACTCGCCAATTATCATTTGTAACCCAAAAGTTATAATCTCTGCTTGTTCATCATTTATTTCTGGCATCTTCTTTTTCATTTTCTTTAGTATATATTCACAAAATTTATCTATCATTTTGCTCACCTCATTTGAACTGAGATTATAATAATACTTTTTTTGACAAATTATCCATTTCATATACGAAAGGTCCAAAATCTTATACGAAAACTTAAATTTTGATTTTCATATAATATTTTGGACCTTTCGTAAAATTTACATAAAATTAAAGTTCTATTCCTTCTAATATCTTCCACGAGCCAATTTGCTCTGGAACTGACTTAAAAAACATTTCTTCTTTAGTTATTGGGTGAACTATTTTTAATCCGTATGCCCATAGGGCTATTTGCTTACCTCTTCCTCGTGTGCCATATTTCTGGTCTCCATAAATGCTATGGTTCCTACTAGAAAGCTGTACTCTTATTTGATGATGTCTTCCTGTATGTAAATTTATTTTTAATACAGACAAATCTATTTCTGGGTTATATTTTAGTTCTTCATAATCCAGTATAGCTAATTTAGCATTTTTTGTGCCTTCTTTTACAACTTTACTTAAATTATTCTTTTCGTTTTTTAGTAAATAATCTTTCAATTCTCCTTTTGGACTTTCCATTCTTCCATCCACTATAACCAAATATGTTTTTTGAAATACCTTTTCTCGTACTTGCTCACTTAGCCTTGCAGCTGCTTTTGAAGTTTTGGCAAATACCATCACTCCGCCAACAGGCCTATCAAGCCTATGTATTAATCCCAAATATACATTACCAGGCTTATTATACTTTTCTTTTAAATAATTCTTTATTATAGTAAGCATATCTATATCACCTGTTTTATCTCCCTGTGACGGAATATTAACAGGCTTTTCAACTACTATTATATGGTTATCTTCATAAATTACATTTAATTTTTGCATCTTTTACTCCTAATTCTCCCATCTGCCATAAATCCCACAAGGCAAAATCAATTCACTTCCACTCATTGGCAAACCAATTTCTCCATTTGAGTACTTTCCATTTTTCTTTATATTTAATCTTAATATATTTTCTAAAACAGTACTAGAAATTCCTGTTGTATATGAATTAATTAAAAAGAATAATGGATTGTCTGATAATACTTTTGAGCATAGTTCAACTAATTCCGAAATATTTTCCTCAAATTTCCATACTTCTCCATTAGTTCCTCTTCCATAAGATGGTGGATCCATAATAATTCCATCATACTTGTTGCCTCTTCTAATTTCTCTGTTTACAAATTTTACAACATCGTCTACTATGTATCTAACTTTTCTATCAGCCAAACCTGAAGATACCACATTTTCTTTAGCCCACGTAGTCATTCCTTTTGAGCTATCTACGTGGCATACCTCTGCTCCCGCATAACTGCAAGCAACTGTTGCTCCACCAGTATATGCAAATAAGTTCAAGACTTTTATTGGTCTTTTTGCATTTTTTATTTTGCTAATCATCCAATCCCAATTCACGGCTTGTTCTGGGAATAATCCTGTATGTTTAAAGCCCATTGGTTTTATATTAAAAGTAAGTTCCTTATACTTAACTTGCCAATTTTCTGGTACTTTTTTATTATATTGCCAGCTTCCTCCTCCAGTTGAACTTCTATTATATTTTGCGTTTGCCTTATTCCACTTTTCTGGGAAACTTTTATTTTTCCAAATAATTTGTGGGTCAGGTCTAATTAATATAACATTTCCCCAGCGTTCTAGTTTCTGCCCATCTGCCATATCTAATATTTCGTAATCTTTCCATTCATTTGCTACATTCATTTTTTCATTCTTTCCTCTCTTAAAAAAATATTTGTTTCCGCCTATATTCTTGCTAGCACATCTACAAAACACATTAGTAATGACGCATCCAACAAAATAAATCCAATTGTTGCAATAACTATTGTAGTTATGATTTTGTGATTTGCAAAACTTTTAAATCTAAATAAATCCGTCTTTATTTTTATGCCCTCTTCGCCTAATAGTTTGTTTTGTTTAATATCAAAATGTTTTCCTACATTCTCAGCTTGTCCTCTTTTTAAATTCCAAAAATTCTTTTTTACGTACTCCATAAAAAATCCCCCTATCTATATTTACTTATTATATAGATATTCTAGAATTTGGAATTTATTCATACTTTCGTATGTCAAATTGTTACAAGTTTTTTATGAAGATTTACAGTGTCAACAATAAAGTACAGCTATAACTTTTTCTATTGCAACTTTTCTTTTATTTTTCTTGCCAAATCCTCATTTATTCCTTTAATTTCCACTATTTCTGAGATATCCGCTTCTGATATTTTCTTAATACTGCCAAACTTTTTAAGCAATGCTCTTTTCTTTACTTCTCCAATTCCGTCTACTTCATCCAATGCAGATTTTGTAAGTTCCTTATCTCTTAATTTTTTGTGGTACCCTATTGCTGTATCGTGTACAGAGTCTTGAAAAGCAGTAATTAAATTAAATAGCTCCCTGGAAATTGGTAACTCGTTTCTATTTGTGTCCATAAGTGCTCTTGTTTGATGCTTGTCATTTTTTACCATTCCAAAAATAGGTATATTAAAAATACTTGTATCAAACTCTTTATTTTTTGATAAATATTCATTTTTTACGTTTTTTATAGCCTCTAGCGCTGCTCGTATTTGTGTTATTCCACCATCTACAAAAATTACGTCTGGAATTCTTCCAAAGCCACCATTTGGATTTTCGATCGAATGCTTTAATCTTCTTGTTATTACTTCTTCCATACACTTAGGGTCATCTTGTCCAAATACAGTTTTTATTCTAAACCTTCTTGCTTGATTTTTCTTAATTACCCCATCTTGCATTACCGACATACCTGCAACCATATTAGTTCCAGATAAATTTGATATGTCATAGCACTCTATTTTTCTTGGTAGTTTGTCCAAATTTAATGTTTCTTTTAGCTCAGTCAAAATTGCATTTCTGTCTTTTTCTTTATTTTCTAATGTAATTAGTGCATTATTCTCTGCCATTTCTACCAAACGCAATTTTTCTCCTTTTTGTGGGGTTTTTATTTCCACTTTTCTACCAGCTGTTTTTGTTAGCCAATCCTGTATTAATTCTTTATCTTCAATTTCTTCTCTTATCATAATTTTATTAGGCAATATTGGTCTATTTATATAGTATTGTTTTATAAAGTCGGATAAAATGTCTTTTGACTCTTCGTCTACTAAATCATTCAAAAAGAAATGCTCTCTTCCTATCATTTTGCTTTTTCTAACAAAAAAGATTTCTATACATACTTTAGTATCACTTCTAGCTAAGCCTATTACATCAATATCATTCTCTGAAATATTAGAAACTTTTTGCTTTTCTGATATTCTTTCTATTGCAATTTTTTTGTCCCTTAAATATGCTGCTTTTTCATATTGCATATTCTTAGAGGCTTCTTCCATTTCCTCGGTAATTTGTTTGGTTAGTTTTTCTGTTTTGCCTTCTAGCACATCTACAATTTCATTTATTTGCTTCATATAATCTTCTCTTGAAATATATCCCATACAAGGTGCCAAGCATTTTTTTATGTGATAGTTTAAGCAAGGTCTATCTTTATATTTAAAGCTTTTGCATTGGCGTATTTTAAATTTAGATTTTATAAACTCCACCATTTCTTTGGCAGCTCCTGCATTTGCATAAGGTCCAAAATATTTTGCGCCATCATTTAGTATTCTTCTAGTTATATATACATCTGGAAATTCAGCTTTAATATTTACTTTTATATATGGATATGTTTTGTCATCCTTTAAAAGCACATTAAACTTTGGCATATTTTTCTTTATAAGGTTACATTCCAAAATAAGAGCCTCTGCCTCATTATCTGTAACTATATATTCAAAATGGTCAATTAAAGCAACCATATTTTGTATTCTTTTGGTTTTGTTTGTTTTTCTAAAATATTGCCTTACTCTATTTTTTAATGAAATTGCTTTTCCTACATATATTATTTTGTCGTCTTTGTCGTGCATAATGTATACACCTGGTTTTGAAGGCAATTTTTTTAATTCTTCTTCTATATTAAACATTATATTACCTTTCCTTCTGGTTCTATTTATATAATTTTGATTACTTCAAAAATGATATTCCTTGTCTTTTATTTTAAAAAGATTTTTTATAACTAACAATTTCTATTATACCATACTTTTCTGCTTGTTTTCTACCTTCTGCACCAATTTTTCAATACTTTTTCTTCTATTGTATTTTCTTATTTCTGCTAATTCTAAGTACCATAAATACGCTATAATTATAACTATTGAAACATTATGTACATATAATATTAAAACACTTGAAAGTGCTGTAAGTAATATTAATATAGTTTTTGAAATTAAATATGTATATTTATATGACTTTTTGTTTCCAACTGTAATTATTAGTATTTCGTTTAGAACTCTTCCTCCATCTAATGGATATATTGGAATTAGGTTAAACATAGCTATCAGTAAGTTTGCATATACTATAATATAGCTTATATATGCATTGAGAATATATATATTATAATTTATCAATATTACAAAAATAGTCGCAATTATTAGGTTCGTAAGTGGTCCAGCTAGTGCTACTTCGGCTTTTCTTATGTCTATCTCTGCTTTATTATCTATACTGCCTTTCTTAATATATTTTAACTCTTTTTTATTAGTTCTTTTATTGCATATTTTCTCCATTTCTATTTTATTGCTTGTAATTTCTTTAGTTTCTATTTTTTCAGTTCCTGTTTTATTGCCTTCAGTTTCTTTCTGTCCTATTTGCTCTAGGTTGTTATAACTGCTTTCTTGATACATACTAAATTTTATGCTTAATCCTACTGGAGATAATTTTATTTCTTCTGGTTTAAATTTTAATATTAATCCTGCTATTAAATGACCTAATTCGTGTATTATTGCAAACACCATAAGAATAATATAAATTTCAAGTTGAGATGTTATTAAAAATAAGAACAGAAATAGGAATATTTTTAAATCTATTTTTAGACTCATTTTTACCTCCTTTTTTTCTTTCTAAAAGTCTATTATGTCTGATGGATTTATTGTTCTATCTTCTATTCTTATCTCAAAGTGTAAATGTGGTCCAGTAGAATTTCCAGTAGAACCTACTTCAGCTATTTTATCGCCTTGCTTCACTTTATCCCCTTCTTTAACCAAAAGCTTGCTACAATGCGCATATCTTGTTAAAACATCTCCATTTACTATATCTATATGCTTGCCATATTCCCCTTCTTCTGAGGAGACTTTAACAGTCCCCTCCATTGAAGCATATATTGCAGTACCTTCATTTGCACCTATATCTATTCCTTTATGATTTGCAGAGACCACCTCAGTTGCCTCTCTTTCTCCATACGGTGATGTTACAGTTCCTGTAACAGGTACAATAAAGCTATAATTTTCTTTTAAATATTTAATATCCTTCTCTGATTGTGACAAATTTTCTTCTTCGCTATTTTCTTCTTCACTTGCTCCTCCAATTCCACCAACTACTTCATTTGCATTATCACTATTATTTGAATCATCTTCGGCATTTTCTGCTGTGTTATTCTCTTGAACAGTATTTCCTTCTATGATATTTTCTTGATTGGCATTTTGGTCTATATTATTTTCCTGCACATTATTTGTTGCTCTTTGTTCATTTGATATTTCATTTGATGTAACTTCATTTGATACCATTCCATTTGTACCATCAGAACTATTATCTTCTTGCGATGAATTAAAAATATTAAATCCATTAAAATTTTCTTCTAGAAATGATGTTATTTGTTGCCCAATATAGCCAAAATTAATATCATAATTTAAAAATTCCTTTGTTTTATTTATAACATCGTCAGAGAAAATGTAGTTTGTGTTCTTAATTAAATAAAAAATAATATAAATAACAGAACAGATTACCAATTGCATAATCATTTTTTTAAAAAGCGAAACTTTCTTTTTTTCAACTCTATTAACACTGCTTGAAGAAACTCTCACTCCATTTGCAATTCTCCTACGATTGTATATCTCCTCTGCTCTTCTTATTCTTTCTTCTTGACTAACGGTTCGTTCCAATAAAAAACACCTCTTCCTTTGTTGTTTTTACATTTATATGAGGAAAAAGTGTTTTTTATTCGTAAATTCAAAAACTTGAACAGAAGGGACACTCCTAAGCGTTCATAAACTTGAACAAAATGGAGTGTCCCAAACGTTCAAAAACTTGAACGAAAAGGAGTGTCCCTTTTGTTCAAGTTTTTTCTATAATAAGCTCAAGATAATAGCTAAAACAGTAATAATTGATAAAATGATATTAACAATTATAGATTTTCTTAGCTTTTGCTCTATTTTTCTATTATTAGGTCTCTTTTTTTCTAAATTCTCTGTATAAGATTTCACAAGCATTTCTGCCTCTTTTATAATATACGTGTTATCTTCTTTGTTATTTTCTATTTTTGCTTTACAATTTTTTTGGCTGCTTTCTTTATTGTTTGGTTCGTATTTTTCTTTGCTACTTTCATTATCTTCTCTTGCATTTATTATTTGATACTTATGTATTTTTTTATTTGGTTTTAACACAACAATAGCCTCTTCTACTATATTTGAAGGTAGATTTTTTAAAACCACTATATTTTTTAAATCGCTTATATTCATTATGTTTCCTCCTCTAAGTAAACTTTTTAATATTACTTAGAGTTTGACCATAATTTTTTAATCTTATACATTCCTATGCATAAATTTTTGTTTTTTCTAAAACATTTTTTATACTTGTTGATACATCATTTGCAATTTTATTACTCTTGCTTGCACTAAGCCTTTTTAGTTCCTGCAAATTTTTTTCTTTATCTATGTAGCATTTTCCTACCACACATTTTATAGTTACATCTGAATAAAAGCAGATACTTTTTTCTAGCGCCTTTCCTATTTTTATAAATCCGCTTCCAACTATTATATCTCCAAAACGTGTTCTATTGCTTAATGCCGCATCTATTGTGACTAAATATGGCTTTGAATAAAATTCATATACTTTTTCTATAATATTTTTTGCATTACTAAAATTCAAAGTGTCATCCATCGTTCCATACACTTTTAAATAATCATTTTCGAATTGCTTTATTTTACTACCTATCATAGGACCTATTGAATCTCCCACTACGCCATTTGTTCCAACACATAAAAATATCAAATTGGAATATTCAGTTCCAATTCTTAATATTCTTTCTTCTAAGCTTTTGGTAAGTTTTACTATTTCTGCTTGCAATTAATTATCATCCTTCCAAGTTTGATTGCATACAAATTTGTGTGCTTTATATTCGTTTTATGCATACAAAAGCATACAACATCTTTTTTTGCTTTAATGAATTTTATTCTTTATCCCTTGCAATTATGATGTTTACATTTCTATCTTTATCATATTTTTTTATTATGTCTTCAGAAAACCCTGCAATTTCGCTTGTAACTATAATAAAATCGTAATTTTTATTTATTAACTCTTTTATTTTATTATCAGTTTCTTCTGGTTCAATCAATTTAAAAACATCAAATCCTAATTTTTCTGGTACTTTAAAGCTCAAATCGTCTTTTTCGTATTTAATCCAAGACATTTTCATATTGCTTACAATTTCCTTTCTGTATAATTTTTCATACGTCTATTATTAGTATTTGATGTTTTTTTATAAATATTCAATTTTTTATGTTATATATTTTATTACACTCTATATCATTTATAGCCATAAACGGAACAAAAGCTTGCTTTTATTTTTTACAGCAAGTTCATTTAATTCTATTCTTTTGCGTCCGCCGCTTCTAACTCAGCTAAAATTTCTTGTCTTACATTATCATCCGAAATATAATCAAGAGCTTTTTTGTTTTGCATAACAGCCGCTTTTGCAACCTCCTTATCGGCTCTTAATCTTTTGCTAGCATATTTAAAAATCAAACCTTTATTGCTTACAGCTGCTAAAACCACATCTTTGTCGTCTCTTAATTGCTCTGAAGCATAATATAACTCTTGTCCATCTATTTTTACAGCATCTAACATAGTTTCCTTGTCATTTGATAACCTTTCACTTACATAACAAGCTGTCCAACCTACTTTTTTTATGGATTCTAATACAACTTCTTTATCATCCTTTAGTCTTGCACTTGCAAACTCTAATGCATTTCCATCTTGCTGTATAGCTGCCATTACTATATCTTTATCATCTTTTAGTCTGTCAGATGCCAAGTCTAACAAACTACCTTGCATACTAACCATTTCTAAAACATAATCTTTGTCGTCATTCTTACTCTCGTCAAATTCCATTATTACACATTTCCTTTCTAATTATTTTACTTAAATATTTGTCACTTTTTTGATTTACTTTTTTAGGTATGGACAGACAATTCTTTCAAAACTCACTGTCTTTTCATACTTCTGATAATATCTTTTGTACTCTTATCAACTCTATATGATTCAATTATTTTTTGCAATGCCTTATTGTAAGTAAATTTATCTAAATTATTATTTTTTAAGAAATTCATTGTTTTTTCTGGATATTTTACAAATGCCACAGATATTCCCCAAGCAATCCCCATTTGTACATAATATTTTTCTAGTTTTATCTCATTATATATTTTTAGTACTTGGTCTATATATCCATCTGTAATATAATAGTCCATTAACATAATAGCTGCAAACCTTACTTCGAACTCATTTTTTGAGCGTAAATATTTTTGTATATATTCCCACATTTCTTCCAGATTTTTATTTGTAAACTTATATGTAGAACAGCAACAATCACAAATAGCCCAATTATCAATCAGTGGTACGAATTTTTCTAAGTATTCCAACCTCTTTTGAAAATCTCTTTTCATATATCCAATTACTAAACCGTAAATCATTTTTTCTTCATAAAATTCACATTTATATGTATTCAAAAATTCTATTGGCTCTTCTTTTGCAATATTCTTTGCAAGCTCACGCAAATCTGGTAACCTAACACCTATAATATCGTCTACATTTGGACATAAGCTGCTCTGAAATTTCTTGTATTTTTCGTCTGCCAATTCATATAATTTTTCTCTTAAATCAATCATTTTTATCTCCTATATTTTCGCCAATATCATTATTCTCCTACAATAGGGAAATTAGTTCCTTTTAACATTGGTAACTCTGGCTTTCCTATATATACTCTATCTTCTCTTAAATTTATATTTCTATCAGATTTTAAATTTACACATTCAATAATATCTGAACATACAGCGCTAGCTGTTGGGAACTTTCCAGCTCCCTTGCCATAAAACATTACATTACCAACCATATCTCCATTTACTAAAATTGCATTGTACACATCATTTACATTTGCTAATGGATTATTTTTTTCTATGGCACAAGGTTCTACAAAAATTTCTATACTGCCTTCATTATTTCTTCTTGAAAATCCAACTAATTTCACAACATAGCCTTGTTCTTCCGCCTTTTTTACATCCTCCAATGTAAGGTCTTCTATTCCTTTAACACTTATATTATCTGGGTCAATTTCTTCCTCGTACGCTAGTGAAGATAAAATACAAATCTTTCTGCAAGTGTCAAATCCTTTTATATCTGCATCTGGATTTCTTTCCGCATATCCAAACTCTTGAGCTTGCTTTAAAGCAACATCAAAGCTAATATTATCATTTTTCATTTTGGTTAGAATATAATTAGTCGTACCATTCATAATTCCAATTATTTCATTTATATTATTAGCTTCTAAGCATTGTAACAATGGATGAATAATAGGGATTCCTCCGCCTACTGAAGCTTCAAATAAATATTTAACATTTTTATCCCTTGCTATTTTTAAAAGCTCTGCTCCCTTTGTTGCAACTAACTCCTTATTTGATGTCACAACATTTACTCCAGATTGAAGTAGCCTTTTTGTATATTCATACGCTACTGTTGCACCTCCAATAACCTCTGCAACTATGCTTATTTCTCTATCATTTATTATTGTATTAAAATCTTTTATTATTTTTTCTTGGTACTTGTCATTTTCAAAATCTCTTATGTCTAAAATGTATTTAACATTTATTTCTTCTCCTACGTTTTTCTTTATAGTATCTCTATTTTTATCTAATAACTCTACAACTCCTGAACCAACTGTTCCATATCCTAATACTGCAATATTTATCATATTTATTCCTTCTTTCTTTTTTTGTATACTATATCATAATTTGTCGAAATTTTAAAGTGGATTTTTTCTACTTGTCTATCTAGTTGTTACTAGATAATAAAAAAGACTCTTACTTCAAAATTTTCTTCTTATACTCTCTATATACATCGTCATACTGTTTTATAAAATCCATAACAACATACTTTGTACACGGATATCTTTTTCTAAGCAAATTTCCTAATACGTGCTTTTCTCCATTTTTATACTGTACTACAAATTCACTGTCTTCCAATTCTATTTCTCTTTTTTTGTAAAAAGGTATAATTAATTCTCTATATAATCGTTCATAAGAAAATTTAAACTGTTTATCTGTAAATGATTTAGGCACAAGGATAAATGGTCTACCATTGTGAACTGGTAATTCCTCTCTTTTGTATTCCCAATCATTTAACTCATAATTCCAACATTGTTTCTTTATTCTCTTCTTTTCCATTGGAATTTTCCACAATTTGCACTGTTCTTGTGTAAAAGTTATTAGTTCACTAAGAATAATTGTTGTTACCAAATCTGAAACTTTATCTTCGCCAACGTTTGGAATTAGCATTATACAATCAAAAATATCCTTTATAACACCTGACTCCCAAATATTTTCTCGTGACAATGTTCCAACTAAATCCGTTCCTGCAATTATTCCAAAACTTTTTCCATAACGAGAAGACAGAGAATAACCAAATTTTGTTTCATTACGCTCGTGCAGATTATTAATCATTTGAGAGAGCCTTTCATATTCTTTTTGTTTAGCAAGTTTCAGCAAGTAATCTATAAAACTTGATACAGCATAATAACATCTTTTGTGTAGATCTGTTTTTCCATTCCTTAACTTATATGGATCAATAAAAAAACGATTGTCAATCGATAAGTCCACATTAACAAATTTTAACTCTCGTGCCGGCAAATTATATTTTTCACTAATTTTCATACTAATACTCCATCCTTATTGTTTTTTTCTAAGTATACCATTAGTATTAGTTTCGTACAAGTATGCATTTTATTTCCTGTTTGGAATTTAAAGATTAATTTTGATTTCAACTATTTTTTATATAATTGAAAATTTTTTATTACATTAAAAGCAGGAAAGCACAAAAAACTTTCCCACTTTTACCACCACTCTTTCAATACTTATTAGTATAATTTTATCATAATATTTAATAAAATCATTTGACAAATTCTAATTAGGTGTGTATAATATTTATAGGAAATAGAGAAACCACTTCGTGGTTGCCAGTGAATTTATAAATAACCATTCAACCGGGCAAAGCAGAATGGTTATTTTTTATTGTTTATGTAGTAACCAATAAATGATGCCTAACAAAACAATGTTTATGATAGTTACACCTACTAATCCAAAGAAAAGTAGTTTGATGATTAATAATAATGCTGTTTCTACCATAGCACCACCCCCAGTTGTCAGTCTCACGAGCTAAAAGCTGTGGAATAAATATGTATACATTAAAGAGTAAAAGGTGGCAACACACTCCGCTTATTCTCATTTCCTATATTTAATAGTATAGTATATTTTTACTTACTTGTCTAGCGAAACAAATCATATTTTTGAAAAAAACTTCCAAGGCATACAGTTTATAAATTTTAACCTGTATGTCTTGGAAGTTTTGACTCTCTCCTAAAAATAATTTAAACTTAGTCCTAAAAATAATTTAAGCACTCTTTAATTCTAATCTCAATTTATCAGCTATCATTGCTATAAATTCACTATTTGTTGGCTTGCCTTTTGCTGCTGAGATTGTATAGCCAAATATGCTTTCTACTACATCTTGTTGTCCTCTTCCCCACGCAACTTCTATTGCGTGACGAATAGCACGTTCTACTCTGCTTGGGGTTGTGTGATATTTTTCAGCTATTTCTGGATAAAGCTGTTTTGTAATTTGATTAATCATATCAATATTACTTACTACCATAATAATTGCTTCGCGTAAATATTGATATCCTTTTATATGGGCAGGTACACCTATTTCGTGTATTACGTTTGTTACTAAAGCTTCTATATTTTCTTCGCTTCTTTTATTTGCTGGGGATATATCTATATACTGTGATTTGATTTCTCTACCAATTATACTAGATTTATTCTGCAATGGTTGATAATACTTTAATTCCTTTATCCTTTTTATTAAAATACTTATGTCGAACGGTTTAACGATATAATATTGAGCGCCTAATTCAATTGCTCTTTGTGTTATTTTGTCTTGCCCTACTGCTGATAATATGATGCACATAGGTTTCTTTTCTACATCTGCAGAATTAAGTTTTTCTAAAACTCCTAGTCCATCTACGTGTGGCATTATTATGTCCAACAATGCTACATCTGGCTTGGTTTGTAATATTTTGTCATATGCTTCCTGTCCATCTCTTGCCATACCTACTACTTCTAGGTCTTCATCTTTTGATAAGTAATTTACTAATGTTTTTGCAAAATCTTGATTGTCGTCTGATACTAAAACTTTGATTTTCTCGTTCAATTTTTTATCCCCCTAACAAATATAAATTGTAAAAATTTTACAGTCACATTATATATCTATTTCCAATTTTTTACAATAGTTTTTCCAAAATTTTTACTTTTTATTTTTCATTTTCTCTATAAGTGCTTATTTTCTAAGATATTTTTCACTTAAAATAGTATATTCTATTATATTAGGTAATTTTTCATTATACTTATATTCTTCTAAAATTTCATTTTTTTCTTCTTCTGTTAAATCTATAACAATTTTTACATTTTCTGTATATGCTATATTAACTATCTTAATATTTTTTAAGTTACAGTAATACTTAAATTTTTCTATATCTGCATAAGATACTTCAAATTCGACTTCTAGTCCCTTTTCTTGTTCTACAATTTTTGCTTGATTTACAGCATTAGTTGCTGCTTCTGTATACGCTCTAACTAAACCACCAGTACCTAGCAATATTCCTCCAAAATATCTAGTTACAATTATTATGACATTGCATAAGTAGTTTCTTTCTATGACATTCAAAATAGGAGAACCAGCAGTTCCACTTGGTTCCCCGTCATCTGACGATTTTTTTATTATATTTTCTTCTTTTACAACATACGCATAACAATTGTGCCTAGCATCATAGTATTTTTTCTTTATCTGTTTTAAGCAGTTTTCCGCTTCTTCCAAACTTTCTACATAAAACAGATTTGCTATAAATCTAGACTTTTTTTCTTCTACTTCGGCTGTGACTTGTCCTTCTATCGTTTTAAATTTTTCCATTTACTTCTTGTATGATATATTTAATAACTTAAATAACCATACACTCCTTTCTTCATTT
>CAKNRV010000033.1 GCA_930991035.1 uncultured Clostridium sp.
ACCTTGAAAAATCAAGGTTGTTAGTAAATAAATATTGATTTTAGTTTACACAACCAATTATTTTAAGGAGGTTAAACATATGAAAAAAGTAGTCAAATTATGGAAAAATGGAATAACTTGATTTCTCACTGAAGGCAGTATTTCATTTTACACGTATTTTTCCATCATTTTTGCAGAGTGTGCCTATCTATGGTCTCATTTTTCATCATCTGTTGCTATGCCATTTACTATAATTCTTTTGGCGTATGTAATAAATGTTATAGTATGGGGTCCCCTGAAAGGACTCTGGGAAGGCACTAAAAAAGAGTTGATATTTTCTATCTTGTATGTAATTATCTTTATTGCTCTGTTTATTATTGGATGTCCATGCATTGTATTTGTAATTTTTATTGCAATGCTTCCGGCATTTCCAATAATATTAAAAGTATTAATTCCAATTATATACTTGTTATGTATTCCTCTAATTGTCGTATTAGAAGATGAAGTAGCCTGTGATATATTTGAAATAGCTTATGATATTGATTATAACTTGGGATAAAGAGTCAGAAGATTTTAGCAATAAACTGAAAGAGATGGAAAACAAAAAAGACTAAAAAATTTAATGCAAAATGGAGAGAATTTCTCTCCATTTTGCGTTTTCTATTAAATGAAAAAAGCAGCTCATAGAATGTGCTGCTTTTTCGGTGGAACTTGCGTCTGTGTGCCTTATTTACTAATTTTGTCTTCTTTACGTTTTTCGACATCTCGATTTTGGATAGACTTTTGACAAATGTCATAGCCTACGTAGATACCGAAAGCGAAAGGAAGACTTATGAATAATGCTCCTAATAAAGCCACTTTTATACCGTTGAATATCAACAGCAAAAGAAAAAGTGCACAGAAAAGCATTATTCCCATAACAACTGACACAAAATTTCCACTTCTCATTTTTGATTCCCCCAGCTTAGTTGAAAATTTTCCTACGCAAGAGCGAGGAATTCATTTGTACAGTTGCTAATTGCAACTATATACATTATAGCGCGTTTTACATAAAAATGCAAATTTTAATATTGAATAAATACTTTTTAATGTTTTTTTGGTGGAGATGAGGAGAGTCGAACTCCTGTCCAGTAATCCGTCCATATAAAATTCTCCGAGTGCAGTTTGTTAAAAAAATTCCATAAAAGTAAATTAACAAACAAATTTATCTTTTAAGTAGTTGCTAAAATACCCTTTACTTTTGCAACAAAAAGTAAATTTGTTATCCCACTAGTTAACGCCTTATCTAAAACTGTGGGGAGCTCTAGTAAGACGGGCTACCTATACTTAGGCAGCAGCGTATGCTAATTCTCTATCGTTATCAGCGTTTATTTTTATTTTCGCTTTTTTATAGTGGCCAAAGCGACCATCCACTACTCGCTATTTATACTTCAGAATTATTGTCGAAACCAAATACATCCCCAAGTACATTAATAATTATACAATATTTAGTAAAAAAAATCAATGGAAAAATATTGACAAAAAAAGCAAAAAATTTATCAAAAAATGTTTACTTTTGAATAGTTTTTGTATACAATATATCTGATTAAATTAGATAATCAAAAGAAAAAATTGAAAGGGGCCTTTTTCCAATGAAAATATTAATGTTGACCTGGGAATATCCACCAAGAATAGTAGGTGGAATAGCAAGAGTTGTACACGATTTATCTAAAAGATTAATAAAAGATGGACACGAAGTTACAGTTGTAACATATAGAGATGGGGAAACACCATATTATGAAAATGACAAAGGTGTTGATGTTTATAGAGTTGATAATTATATAATTCACCCAAACAACTTTATAGACTGGATTTTACAGTTAAACTTTAATTTGGTTGCAAAAGCAACAGAAATAATGAATAAAAATGGTAAATTTGATGTAATTCATGCACACGATTGGCTAGTTGCAAATGCAGCAAAAACACTAAAAAATTCATTTAATATACCAGTTGTTTCTACAATACACGCAACAGAATCTGGAAGAAATTCAGGAATACACGATGATACACAAAGATATATAAATGATACAGAATGGCTTTTAACTTATGAATCAACAGAAGTAATAGTTAATAGCAATTATATGAAAGGTCACGTGCAAGGCTTATTTGGATTACCATTTGACAAAATAAATGTTGTACCAAATGGAATTAATCTAAATAACTTTACAGGAATTGACAGAGATTATGATTTTAGAAGACAATATGCTATGGATAATGAAAAAATTATTCTTTATGTTGGAAGATTAGTTTATGAAAAGGGTGTTCAACACTTAATTGCTGCAATGCCAAAAATTTTGCAAAATTATAATGATGCAAAACTTATAATTGCAGGAAAAGGTGGAATGCTTGACGAATTAAGAGCAGAAGCAAATAGTCTTGGATTATCAAATAAAGTGTATTTTACAGGATACTTAAATTCAAAACAAGTACAAAAAATGTATAAATGTGCTGATGTTGCGGTATTCCCAAGTACATACGAACCATTTGGAATAGTAGCTTTAGAGGCGATGCTAGCAGGTGTTCCAACAGTTGTTTCTGATGTTGGAGGTTTAAATGAAATTGTAGATCATAGAGTTGATGGAATGAAAAGCTATGCTGGAAATCCAAACTCAATTGCAGACTCTGTTTTAAGTCTATTATTTGATGCTGGACTTGCATCAAATTGTGCTAAAAAAGCAAAAGCAAAAGTAAAAGAAGAATATAATTGGAATAAGATTGCTCAAGATACACATTATATATACGAAAAAGCAATTTGCAAAACTATGGCAGAAAGACAAGCAGAGCAAATTGCACAAGAAAAAGCTCAAAAAGCAAAAAAAGCAAAGAATACGGAAAAAGAAATAACAAATTTATTAAGTTTCAAAAAGAAACACGCTTATGCTTAGAAAGAGCAAATTAAAGATATAATATAAATAAGTGCTATAATATGAGATGCATAAAAGTGAAGAATAAAGAAAGGCAAGGAAATAAAATGAATGTATATGATACAGCTAATAGATTAGCTTATGAAATTCAACAATCTGATGAATATAAACAGTATAAAAAATTAAAAGATGAAGTAATGTCAAATAACGAGTTAAAAAACAAAGTAGAGGAATTTGAAAAACTTAGATATGATGTACAACTAATTCAATATACTGGAGAGAAAAAAGACGAAGAAAAATCAAAAAAACTAGAAGAAATGTATGCAATGCTAGTTCAAGATAAGCAAATAAAAGAATACTTTGATTTGGAAGTTAAGTTCAATGTTATGATTGCTGATGTAAATAAAATAATAGCAGAATCAATTAGAGATGTATTATAGAATATATCTTCCGGTGGAATTACTTTTATAAGATTAAGTTATAAAATCTTAAATGATTTTAAATAAAAAATTGTCGAATTTTAAGGAAATTGTTGTTAAAAAACTTTTGATATACTTTAAAAGTATACCAAAAGTTTTTTGTGTAAATTAAAGCGACATATAACTGTATTAATAGATTTTTTATATCTACAATATTGAACTATAAAAAATAATAAATCTATTGCTGTATATTTAAGTTGAGTAGTAATAAATATAATGTAAAATATAATATAAAAGAAATGGGAGGAAAAAATGGAATTTGTAGTAATTATAATAATAAGTATAATAGCAATTATTTTATTAAAAATAGGATTTAATGTAAAAATAAAAGATATTAAGAAAATAAAAGAAATAGGGTATGATAAAGAATTAAACAAAATCGCAAATAAATTTCCAAATAATAAGAAAATATGTGAAGATATTTTAAAACAGCTAAAAAATACAAATGTAAAAATAGAAGAAAATGCAGAATCAAAAACCAGTTTATACATAGCGCTAACAAACAAAATAATAATAGCAAATATAAATGATACGTTTTCTAGAATTCAAACAATTGCACACGAATGTTGCCATTCAATACAAAATAGAGTAACATTAATTTTTAACTTTGTATTTTCAAATATATTTATACTGTACTTCCTAGTGGCATTGGGTTTGATATTATTAGATATAGGCAACCCATTTGTATTTATTCAAGTATTTTCGATAATGGCAATAATATATTGCGCTATAAAATGTTATCTAGAAACAGAAGCAATGAGCAAAGCAAAATACGTAGCAAAAGAATATATGCAAAGCAATGCTAGCCAAGAAGATGTAAACTTACTAGTAGAAAAATTTGACGAAATAAATAAAGTTGGAATTCCAGCAACCAATTTTTCCATTATAGTAGGAAACTTAGTAAAAATTATTATCCTAAGCATTGCCGCATTAATTTAAAAAATGAAAATGGAACAAAAGAAATGTCCGTTTGTTATAATTTACTTCTTCTCGATATTATGACAGTCGTGAATTTTGGTTCAACTTTTATTTTTTTTCCCATACCCCTTTAAAAATAATTCAATATGTAGTAAAATAAATAGTATATTGTAAATTTTAAGGAGATTTAAATGAATAAAAAATGGGAATGCTACGAAATTGATGAGGCACAAGTAAATAGTTTAATTGAAAAATATAAATTAAATAGTATATTAGCTAAAATTCTTGTTAACAAGGGCATAACTGAAAAAGAAGATATAGATCTTTTTGTAAATCCTACTAGAAAAGATTTTTATGACCCATTTTTGATGCCTGATATGGAAATAACGGTTAACAGAATTTTAAAGGCTATTGAAGATAAGGAAAAAATAATAATTTATGGCGATTATGATGCTGACGGAATTACTAGCACTACTGTACTTAAGAACTTTTTGGAAGAAAGAGGTTTGGAAGTTGGTACATATATACCTAATAGATTAGATGAGGGGTATGGTCTTAACAAAAACGCTATAAAAAGCATATATGACCAAGGGTACAGACTAATTATAACAGTTGATTGTGGAATTTCCGGAACTGAGGAAATAGAATATGCAAATTCCTTAGGAATTGAAACTTTAATAACAGATCACCATGAGCCTACTGAAGTACTTCCAAATGCATTGGCAGTTGTGGATGCAAAAAGAAAGGATAATAAATATCCATTTAACCAATTAGCGGGAGTAGGAGTTGTGTTTAAATTAATACAAGCTATTTCTATAAAGCTAAATCTGGAAGAAAAAGAGTTTCTAAAATATTTAGATATTGTATGTATTGGTACAATTTCAGATATTGTTCCTTTGGTGGACGAAAATAGAGTAATTGCAAAGCTTGGGTTAAAACTTATTGCTCAAACAAAAAATATTGGACTTAAAGCATTGCTTGAAGTAATAGGTTTTAGTAATATAGATTCTTCGGCAATATCTTTTGGGGTTGCACCAAGAATAAATGCTTGTGGCAGAATGGGTAATGAAAAAGTTGCTTTAGATTTATTCTTAAGCAAAGATTATGCGGAAGCAAAAAAATTAGCAATTAGATTAAATGAATATAACATAGAAAGACAAACTATTGAAAAGCAGATTTTTGATGAAGCGGTACAAAAAGTTGAAGCAAATGAAAAAGATAAGACTTGTGTAATTGTTGGAAGCAAGGGATGGCATCACGGAATAATTGGTATTGTTGCATCAAAAATAACAGATATGTATTTTAAACCATCCATTTTAGTATGCTTTGAAGATGGAGAGGGAAAAGGTTCTGGAAGGAGTATTCCAGGTTTTGACCTACACGAAGCACTAATGAAATGCGAAAAACATTTAGAAAAATTTGGCGGACACTCAATGGCAGTGGGAGTTACTTTAAAAGAATCAGAGTTTGAATCTTTTAAGAACGAGCTAGAAGAGTATGCAAAAGAAAACGAGATTGATAAGATACAACCTGTAATTAAAATTGATAGTGAATTATCTCTTAAAGATGTGAGCATAGATAGTGTAAAAAGTTTAAGTATGCTTGAACCTTATGGAGAGGCAAATAAAATGCCATTGTTCTTATTTAAAAACTTAAAAATCAATTCAATAAGAGCACTTTCAGAAGGAAAACATTTAAAACTTACATTAAAAGAAGATAATTATATGATAAACGCTATTGGTTTTAATATGGGAGAATTATCAGAAAAATATTTATTAGATGATAAGGTGGATATAGTAGGAAATTTAGATATAAATGTATATAACGGAAATGAAAATGTGCAAATAATACTAAAGGATATTCGCAAGTCATACTAAAAGGGGGAATTGCAAATGTCAGAATATAAAGAAGTAGGAATAGAAGATATAATATCTGTGGTAAAAAAGCAAAAAGGTAGACGTGATACAAAAATAATACAAAGAGCGTATGAATATGCAAAGGGAAAACACGGAGACCAACTTAGAAAATCGGGTGAACCATATATAATTCATCCTGTTCAGGTTGCATATACGCTTGCAACTTTGGGATTGGACGATAATACCATTTGTGCCGCTCTTTTACACGATGTTCTAGAAGATACAGATACTACTTATGACGATTTAGTAAAAGAGTTTAATGAAGAAGTTGCATATATGGTAAATGGAGTTACCAAATTAAGCAAATTACAATATGCCAGTGTTGAAGAGCAACAAGTAGAAAATTACAGAAAAATGTTCCTTGCAATGGGTAAAGACATACGTGTAATTTTAATAAAATTAGCAGATAGACTTCATAATATGAGAACCCTTAAATATTTATCAAGGGATAGACAGCTTGCAAACGCAAAAGAAACTATGGAATTATATGCTCCACTTGCAAATAGACTTGGTGTGTATTCTTTAAAATGGGAATTAGAAGATTTATCTTTTAAGTATCTATATCCAGAAGATTATAGAGAAATAGTAGAAGGAATTGATAAGAAAAGAGAAGAAAGACTTAAATTTATAGAGCAAATAATGGAACAAATAAAAGAAGAGCTAAAGAAACAAAAAATTGATGCTGAGGTTACAGGTAGAGCAAAACACTTATATAGTATATACAGAAAAATGAAAAGAGATAATGTAACTCTTGACCAAATTTATGACTTATTTGCTTTAAGAATTATAGTAAACTCTGTTAAAGATTGTTATGCTTCTTTGGGTGTTGTTCACGATTTGTACAATCCAATGCCAGGAAGATTTAAAGACTACATAGCTGTTCCAAAGCCAAATATGTATCAATCTTTGCATACAACACTTATAGGTCCAAAAGGAACACCTTTTGAAGTACAAATACGTACTTGGGATATGCACAGAGTAGCTGAATATGGTATAGCAGCGCACTGGGCATATAAAGAGTCAAGCTTTTTAACAGGAAGAAAAGCAAATGTAAAAGTAGAGGACGACAAGTTAGCGTGGGTTAGAGAGACTCTAGAATGGCAAAGTGAAATGCAAGACCCAGAAGAGTTTATGGCAACCTTAAAAAAAGAGCTATTTGAGGACGAAGTATACATATTTACACCAAAGGGAGAAATAAAAGTATTGCCAAAAGGAGCAACTCCAATAGACTTTGCTTATCAAATTCACGAGCAAATAGGACATCATATGGTTGGATGTAAGATAAACAGCAAAATAATGCCAATAGTAACTAAGCTAAAAAATGGTGACATTGTAGAAATTTTAACTTCGGACCAAGCAAAAGGACCAAGTAGAGACTGGCTAAAATTTGTAAAAAGCTCTGGTGCAAGAAACAAAATATTATCTTGGTTTAAAAAGAATCAAAGAGAAGAAAACATAGAAAAAGGAAAAGACACAATAGAAAGAGAAATAAAGAAAATTGGAATGAAGCACGAGGATTTATTTAAGCCAGAATTCATTGGAGCAGCTTTAAATAGATATAAATATAACTCACTAGAAGATATGTATGCAAGTGTTGGATTTGGCTCAATTACAGCAGGAAAAATAATTGCAAGAATGCTTGAAGAATATAGAAAAGTTCACAAAGAGGACGATATAGAAAAAACATTGGAAGAGCTTTCAAAAGAAAGAAACCACAAAGAAAAGCCATCACAAAACGGAATTATAGTAAAAGGAATAGACAATTGCCTAGTAAAACTATCAAAATGCTGTAACCCAGTACCAGGGGACGAAATAATTGGATATATAACAAGAGGAAGAGGCGTTTCTGTTCATAGAATAGATTGTGTTAATGCAAAAAATCTACTAGAAGAGGGCAACAGAATTATAGATGTGTACTGGAGCGATAACAAAAAAACAGAATATAGCGTGGATATAGAAATTTACGCAAATGACAGAGCAGGACTTTTAGCAGATATAATAAATGTACTTGGAAATAACAAATGCAAATTAATGGCAGTAAATTCAAAAGCAAATAAAGAAAAAATAGCTTTAACAGAAATAACAATAGAAGTCGAAAACACGGAACAATTAAATGCAATTTTCAAAGCTTTAAGAAAAATAGATAGTGTATATGATGTAAAAAGGAGAAAACAATGATACTAAAAGAATTAAAGATAAAGTCTGATTTACAAAACATAGTTACTAATTGTTATGTAGTAGAGGATGAAGAAACAAAAGAGACAATGGTAATAGATCCAGCAGAGGATGCAGACAGAATAATAGAGTTATTACATATTTTGAACTCTAAATTAAAATATATTTATATAACACATTGCCACGGAGACCATATAGGCGCAGTACAAGAGCTTATGCAAAAAGAAGGTGGAAAAGTGCTTATACATACTGACGACTACGAAGGGCTAAAAGACCCAACAATAAATTTAACAGCATTAATATCAGAAAAGCCACCAGTAAGTATAGAAGCGTCTGCTAGAGTAAATGATGGAGATTTGTTACATTTAGGAAATTTGGAATTTAGAGTAATCCATACACCGGGGCATACAAAAGGTGGAAGTTGTTTATACTGTGAACAAGAAGGAATGCTATTTTCTGGAGACACATTGTTTAAAGGAATGTGGGGCAGAACAGACTTACCAACAAGTAGTTTTGAAGATATTATACAATCAATAAACAATAAATTGTTAGTTCTTCCAGACGATACAATTGTATACCCAGGACACGGAATTAGTACTAAAATAGTGGAAGAAGAACCAATTTATTATAATCTAATGCCAGGGGAGGAGTAGAACGTTTGAACATTTGGGACACTCCTATTTGTTCAAATTCTTGAACGATAGGGCCACTCCACAAAACAAAAAAATGGCGCGAAAAGACCTGTCCCTACAGCGCCAAAAGGAGAGAAAAAAATGAAGGTAGAACCAAGAACTTTGCCAGGTTTTATGGAACTTATGCCAAACGACCAAGTGAAGTTTAACAATATGATGGATAAAATAAGAAAATCGTATGAAGCATATGGATTCTTGCCATTGGATACACCAATAATTGAGATGGCTGATATTCTTCTAGCTAAAGCCGGAGGAGAAACTGAAAAGCAAATTTACCGTTTTAACAAAGGAGATAATGATTTAGCACTTAGATTTGATTTGACAGTGCCACTTGCAAAATTTGTAAGTGAACATTACAATGACTTGAGTTTCCCTTTTAAAAGATATCAAATAGGAAAAGTATATAGAGGAGAAAGACCTCAAAAAGGTAGATACAGAGAGTTTTATCAATGTGATATTGATATTGTTGGTGCAGAAGAGTTAAGCATTGTAAATGATGCCCAAATGCCAAGCGTTATATATACAACTATTAAAGAACTTGGATTTGACAAGTTTACTATTAGAATAAATAATAGAAAAATATTAAATGGACTATTTGCAGAGCTTGGATTAGAACAAGAATCAGTTGATATAATGAGAATAATTGATAAAATAGATAAAATAGGAAAAGACAAAGTAAAAGATTGCTTATTAGATATGAAAATTGAATCAGCCAAAGTAGATAAAATACTAGACTTTATAAGCATTCAGGGTTCAAATGACGAAAAGATAGAGCAATTAAATAAATTAAACTTTAGTAATGAGTTGTATAGAGCAGGAGTTCAAGAATTAACAGAAGTAGTGAAATATGTACGATTATTTGGTGTACCAGAAGAGAATTTTAAAATAGACTTAACAATTGCAAGAGGTTTAGACTATTATACAGGAACAGTGTATGAAACATTTTTGGATGATTATAGAGAACTTGGTAGTGTATGCTCAGGAGGAAGATATGATAACTTAACAGAATTCTATTCTGACAAAAAAATGCCAGGAGTTGGAGTTTCGATAGGGTTAACTAGATTATTCTCTAAATTAGTCGAACTTGATTTGATGCAAGAAAAAGACGAAACTATCTCGAAAGTGCTAGTCGTTTCTATGACTGATAAGCTAGACAGAGCATTGGAAGTTGGAAAAGAATTTAGAAAAGCAGGAATAAATTCGGATATGTATTTAGAAGATAAAAAAATCAAAGCAAAATTCAAATATGCGGACAAATTAAAAATTCCTTATGTTGCGGTAATTGGCGAGGAAGAAGAAAAAAATGGAACAGTTAGCCTAAAAAATATGGTAACAGGCGAGCAAGAAGAAATGAGTGTAGATAAGGCAATTGAAATTTTGAAAACGGAACGGTAATTGTAAATAACACTGTTCGATAGAAATATATACAACTGTGGATTGTAAAATATAATCTTTAAACAGATATTGGATACTAATGGATAACTAAAAAGTTAAAGAGATTAGTACAAAATCTGTTTTGAAGGTTATATTTTTTTGTGTACAAGAATATATTTATATATAGTAGACTTGTACGTGAAAGGAAATAAGAATGATTAATTTAGCCGTTATTCAACTAAAAGATATAATAAAATATTTAGTGAGAATTACAATTATTGTAACTGTGTGCGTGTTACTTGCTAAATATTTTTCAAGTTTTAAGACACAAATAAATATACAAAATAGTTCCCTTTTGATGTGCTTAGATATTGTAATACCAAGTATAAAAACTGCAAACAAAGAATATGAAGTAGAGCAAAATAATAACAGCAAAACTCCATTGAAAGTACCATTGGAGTTAGAATTAGGAATGATGGACACAATAGAAGGTGCAGAAAATGCAGTTCAAGAAGTAAATAGTTCTGAAGTGAAACAAGAAGAAAATAGTGAAAATGTAGTAGAAAGCGAGAAAACAACTGATGATGCAGATGAAGAAGATTTGAAAGAAGCGGAAACGGGCTTAAAAACAGAAGTGCTAGAGAGTAATGTTCCAGAAAAATATACGACAGAATATAACGGCGTAAAGATAAGAAATGAGACAGATAATATAAAACTAACAGAAGATATGCTGGTGCCAGAAGTAGATGTAAATATGAAAAACATATTAATCTACCATACACATAGTTGTGAAAGTTATACACCAACAGAAAATTTTGAATATAAGGCATCTGGCAATTTTAGAACAAAGGACAAAAACTGCTCAGTAATAAGAGTAGGAACAGAACTTGAAAAATACTTGACGCATTATGGATATAACGTAATACACGACACAACAATTTATGACTCTTCATATAGTGAATCTTATGATAGGTCTTTAAAAGGAGTAGCAAAATTATTAGAAGAAAACGAAGATACAGATATTTTATTTGATATACATAGAGACGCAATTGGAGACAGCTCGTATGCCCCAACAGTAAAAATAGGGGACGAAGAAGCAGCACAAATGATGTTTGTAATAGGAAGCAATGGAGGAGGAAGCGAGCACGACAACTGGAATGAAAACTTAAAACTTGCGATAAAAATTCAAGAAAAAGCAAACGAAATGTACCCAGGATTATTTAAACCAATAATATTGCGAGATAGCAGATATAACCAACAATTAGCAACAGGAGCTAGCATAATCGAAGTAGGAGCAACAGGAAACACAATGGAACAATGCCTAGCTAGTATGAAGTATTTGTCAAAGGTGCTAAGTGAGGTGTTGAAGTAGACATAATACACGCATACCGTACTTATGGAGAAAGCAGCTCCTTCTTGGGGCTGTTTTTCTTGTACTAATAACTTTTTATTTGTTACTACTGCTAACGTAAAGAAATTATTGACAAAGCTTTTATATTATGTTAATATAAAACTACTGGGTACATATTATTTAAATAAAAAATCTGAAAGGTAAAAGTATGAATGATAAGTTAGAAAAAAAATACATATCTAAAGATAACTGGAAGAGGGTTTTAAATAAAGAAGAAGTGTATAGTTTATTTAAATATGAAGAACTAGAAGGAGAAGTTTCTATAATAAAAATAAATCAAGTAACAGAACCATTATATAAAAGATATAATGATATCAGTGTAAAGTTAGCAGATAACGGATATTATTGGTTACAATTGGCTATAAAGAACAAAAATTATTGGATTACAGCTATGTATGATAGTAATAAAAAATTAATACAGTATTATATAGATATAACAAAAGAAAATATAATTAGACAACAAGGAGAATCGTATTTTTATGATTTATTCCTAGATATAGTGAAACTATCTAATGAAAAAATTATCTTATTGGACGAAGAAGAATTGATGGATGCTTTAAATAATAATGTAATAGATAAAGAAGAATTTGAATTTGCTTATAAAGAAGCAAGAGAGATTATTGATCAATTAGAAACAAATAATTTTAAACCAATAAGAGTATGTGAGTATTATTTGGACAAATTATCTAGTAATTTTAATAAAGGAATATAAGAAAAAATGATATAAAAACAATTCACCATACCCCTTGACAAAGTGCAAAAATAGTTTTACAATAAATAGTGCTAAATGCCAAACAATATACAGAGACAATAAAGAAAAAATATAAGCGATATTGTAAGGTGTATACATTAGTATTAAGCAAAATAAACATAATGTAATACGTTTAGAATTTAAAAAATGCATAAGAGCATTTTTTTTATTGCGACAAAACATATAAAAATACATATAATAAGAAATGGAGGAAAAGAAAAATGATAAAAAAATTAGCAAGTTACATTAAAGATTACAAAAAAGAAACTATTCTAACACCTATTTTTGTTATTTTAGAAGTAGTAATGGAAATAGTAATTCCATACTTAATGGCTAAAATTATAGATGTCGGTATTCAAAATAGTGATGTTAAGTATATCCTAGAAATAGGTGTGTTTCTAATTGTTTCTGCTATTCTTTCTTTAGTATTTGGTATGCTTTCAGGAAGATTTGCAGCAAAAGCATCAGCAGGATATGCTAAAAATTTAAGAAAAGCAATGTTTGATAAAATCCAAACTTATGCTTTCGAAGACATAGACAAATTTTCTACATCAAGCCTTATTACAAGACTTACAACAGATGTTACAAATGTGCAACAAGCATTTCAAATGATAATTAGAATCCTTGCAAGAGGACCGGTTATGATGATTTTTGCATTGATTATGTGCTTTACAATTAGCCCAGAATTAGCTTGTATATTCTTAGTGGCAATACCTGTTTTAGGATTTCTTTTAATATTTATTGCAAAAAAAGCACATCCAAATTTCGAAACAGTATTTAAAAAGTATGATAGTTTAAACAGAGTTGTGCAAGAAGATGTAAGCGGAATTAGAGTTGTAAAAGCTTATGCAAAAGAAGACTATGAAAAAGAAAAATTCAAAAAAGTAAATGACGAAGTATATTACTTCTTTAAAAAAGCTGAAAAAATAGTAGCATTCAACAGCCCAGTAATGCAACTTACAGTATATACTTGTATTTTGCTAATTTCGTGGTTTGGATCACAACTTATTGTTGGTGAAACAATGCAAACAGGTCAACTATCTAGCATTATAACTTATGCTTGGCAAATATTAATGAGCTTAATGATGCTTTCTATGGTATTTGTTATGATAATTATTTCTCAATCTTCAGCAGAGAGAATTATAGAAGTATTAGATCAAGAACCAGCAATTAAGAACAAGAGCAAAAACTTAAAAACTGTAAAAGATGGTTCTATTGTATTTGACAATGTAAGCTTTTGCTATAGTGACGAAAAAGACAAAGACAAATTTGCTTTGCGTGATATAAATCTAGAAATACAAGCTGGAGAAACAGTTGGAATTATTGGCGGTACAGGAAGCTCTAAATCTACATTAGTTCAATTAATACCAAGACTTTATGAAGCAACAAAAGGTAAGGTTAAAGTTGGTGGAGTAGATGTACGAGATTATGACATTGAGTCTTTAAGAGACAGTGTTGCAATGGTTTTACAAAAAAATGTATTGTTCTCTGGAACAATAAGTGAAAACTTAAGATGGGGAAATAAAGAGGCAACCGACGAAGAACTAGAAAGAGTTTGTAAATTAGCTCAAGCAGACGAGTTTATTAAGCAATTCCCAGCAAAATACGAAACAGTTTTAGACCAAGGTGGTACTAATGTATCAGGAGGACAAAAACAAAGAATTTGTATTGCAAGAGCACTTTTGAAAAAACCAAAAATATTAATATTGGACGACTCAACAAGTGCAGTTGATACAAAAACAGATGCGTTAATTAGAAAAGCATTTAGAGAAGAAATACCAAATACAACAAAAATTATTATAGCACAACGTATTACATCAATTGAAGATGCAGACAAAATAGTTGTATTAAATAATGGTAGAATAGATGGAATTGGTACTTCAGAAGAGCTATTAAAAACAAATCAAATTTATAGAGAGGTATATGAGTCTCAAATGAAAGGAGATGAAGAGGTTGAAAAATAATTACAATTTTGGCGCCCACAAACTGCGTTTGAAAATTAATCAACGTACAATGAGTACGCCTCATGAATTTCAAACTTGTTTTCCTAGCCAAAATTTAATTCTTTTCCAACCTAATAGTGCTCTAGGAAAGGATAGTGAATAAAAAATGGGGAAGAAAGTTAAAAAATCAAAAATAGTATTTAGGCTTTTAAAATACTTATTTACAACATATAAATTGCAATTCTTTATAGTTTTAGTAGCAATTATTGTAAGTGCTATTGCCAGTGTTCTAGGTATACAATTTATACAACAATTAATTGATAATTACATAGTTCCATTAATTGGAAAGCAAAACCCAGACTTCAGCTCTTTAATTCAAGCAATAATTCGTATGGCTGGAATTTATGCAGTAGGTATAATAGCAACTTATATATATAACAGATTAATGATTAACATTTCACAAGGAATATTAAACAGAATTCGTACAGAAATGTTTAACCATATGCAAACATTGCCAATAAGATATTTTGATAGTCACCCACACGGTGAAACAATGAGTACATACACAAACGATGTTGATACATTAAGAGAATGTTTAAGTCAAAGTATTCCACAAGTATTTTCTGCAATTGTAACAATGGTAACAGTATTAATTTCTATGTTTACAACAAATGTATATTTAACTTTAGTTGTAATAGCAATGGTAATAGTTATGACATTTGTAGCAAGATATTTAGGAGGAAATAGCTCAAGATATTTCGTAAAGCAACAAGAAGATTTAGGTAGGGTAAATGGTTACATAGAAGAAATGATAGAAGGACAAAAAGTTGTAAAAGTATTCTGCTATGAAGACGAAAATATAAAAAGATTTGACGAGATAAATGAAGACTTATGCGACAGTGCAACAAGTGCAAATACTTATGCAAATATTTTAATGCCTTGTATTATGAATATAGGTAACCTTGGATATGTACTAGTGGCAGTAATTGGTGGTATTTTATCAGTAAATGGATTTTTATCAATTGGTAGTATTGCAGCATTCTTACAATATGTAAAATCGTTTACAAACCCACTAGGCCAAGTATCACAACAAATGAACTTTATTGCAATGGCACTTGCTGGTGCAGAAAGAATCTTCAAATTAATTGACGAGAAGCCAGAAGAAGACAATGGATACGTAACACTTGTAAATGCTAAAATGGAAAACGGAAAAATAGTAGAAACAGAAGAAAGAACAGGAATATGGGCTTGGAAACATCCTCACCACGACGGAAGGGTTACATATACAAGACTTAGGGGACACGTTGAATTTGAGAACGTAGTATTTGGATACACAGATAAAAAAGTAGTATTGCACGACATCACTTTGGAAGCAAATGAAGGAGAAAAAGTATCTTTTGTTGGAGCAACAGGTGCAGGAAAAACTACAATAACAAACTTAATCAATCGTTTTTATGACATCCAAAGCGGAAAAATACGTTATGACGGAATTAACATAAATAAAATAAAGAAACACGATTTAAGAAGATCACTTGGAATGGTACTTCAAGACACAAGCTTATTTACAGGAACAATAAAAGACAACATTAGATATTCAAGACAAAATGCAACAGACGAAGAGGTTATTGCAGCAGCAAAACTAGCTAACGCAGACCAATTCATACAGCATTTACCACAAGAATATGACACAGTAATTACTGGAAATGGAGAAGGACTATCACAAGGACAAAGACAGCTTTTATCAATAGCAAGAGCAGCATTAGACAATGCACCAGTTCTAATACTAGACGAAGCAACATCAAGCATAGACACGCGTACAGAGAAAATAGTACAAGACGGTATGGATAAGCTAATGAAAGGAAGAACAGTATTTGTTATAGCACACAGACTTTCTACAATAAGAAACTCAGACTTAATTATGGTACTAGACCACGGAAGAATTATAGAAAGAGGAAATCATAAAGAATTAATCGCAAAGAAAGGTATGTACTATGGCTTATACACAGGAGCAATAGAGATAGATTAGACTCTTGTAACGTAATCGGCAAAAAAGTTAAAAAAAGTATGTCAATAGTTTTTGAAAATGTCCCAAAATTTTTTAAACACTAGCACTAAAATTTTAATAAAATTAGTGCTAGTGTTTTCCATTTTTAGGAAGCTT
>CAKNRV010000034.1 GCA_930991035.1 uncultured Clostridium sp.
CTTTCTTACATTTTTAAATTGGAAAAAAAGTGCATTTTTCTATTGACATTTACATGAATTTATGATTTTTTATATTTTTATTTTATTTTATGACTACTTATTTCTTCTTTTTTTATATTCGCTGGGCAGTCTGTCTCTCTCTCTCTCTTACAGTGTCAACGGTTTTGTTCATTTTATCAATTCCTTCCTTCGTGTTTTCTTATGATTATGTTTATTGTTATACTTCTATATTTTTTCTTATTCTTACTATATCTTTTACTTTGCTATTGTATTTAATTTTACATCAAGTAATTTCATTTTGCAACATATTTTTGATTTTTACTTGTTGGTTTATTTGGCAAAATTCAATTGAATAGCAAAAAACTAATCTTTATTCATTATATGTATATTCTCTATTTCCGCTTCCAACTCCCTTGTCACAATGTTCTGTATCTGTGCAATCTTTTCCTCATTTAATTCCTCCGCTTTAACAATAACATTGATGCTATCTCCATTTACAAAAATAACCAGGTCTTCTATTCCTTTAGTTTTTATTAAATTTTCAGTTATCATTATTGCGTTTTGTTCATTATTTATTCTTGTTATTTCTTCCTGAGCTATTTGTTTTTGTGCCTCACTAACATTTGTGTTGTTTAATATATCTTGATAATTTTCTATTTGTTGAGAATAAAGTGTATTTCTTTCTAACCTTGACTTAGTAAAATATCCATCGTCTTGTGTACTAGAAGTTTCCACGGTTTGACTTGTTTCTATATTGTTTGTATCTTCATTACTGGTATTACTGTTTTCTCCATTAATACCATCTCCAACATTATTTACATTTTCCACATCATTCATTGTATTATCCTCTACACCATCTATTGTGTTCGTTGTCACATTATTCCCTATTGTATTGCTATCTGCTGCATTTGCACTTACCAACCTTGCATCACCAATGCTTGCCATTTCTTCTGAGTCTGCCAAAGCACCCGCTTCTAAAGCATTATTTGCTTCATTTGTAAAACTTAAATACCCTGCCGCTATAATCATAATTCCTATAACAAATAAAACAATTTGATTTTTCTTTATAATATTTTTCATACACAATTCATTCCTTCCTAGACCTTATAATTATGAAAGTAATTTCTTCCATATAAACTTTTGTTTCGAGAGTTTACTTTTCCACTAATATATCGTCGAATTAATTTTATCAAATAATATATTGTATCTAACTTGCCATCTCAAACACTTGTATTTTATGTGTAGCAATTCCTGTTACCGCTTCGACCGCTTGCACTATATTTGCTTTTACTGTTGCATTGCTTGCTCCCTCAGCTGTGATTATTGCTCCTTCAATTGTTGGACTAACAACACTTTGAGTAATTAATGTTCTATTTCCATCTACTTCTTCATATATAACTTCTTTTCTTGTATCTGTTTGCGTAATCTTTCTTGTGCCACCATTACTATCAGTTTCTTCTGTGTCTTCTTGAGTAGATTCTTCATTGTATACTGGTATGGTCTTACTTGTTTCAGAGTAAGTAATCATTACTTCAACTCTACCTACTCCATTTATCTTAGACAAAATATTTTCTAAATTCTCTACTAGCTCATCCTTTTCCTCAGTCTCACTTGTATCATTGGAAGTATTTGTATCTTGTGTAGTTGCTAATCTTTTATTCGGGTCATTACTTTCTATTTCTTCCGATTTACCATCATTTAGTATAAAGTTTATTGCAATAATGGTTATAATTAAAATAATGACAAAAACAAATATATTCTCAAGCTTTCTCTTATTATTGCCATCTTTCTCACCTTCTTTATTACTAAACATTTTTTTGAGTTTATCAATAAACATACCAATAACTCCTTTCACATAAAATTTAATTATAGTATTTCTATATTGTTCTCGTTTACCTCATATACACTACTTAAATATTCCGCTAATTCTTGCTTTTCCTTATTGGAAAGCTCCTTTTTTGTATCCTGTTCTTGATTACTTACACTATTAGCCTCATTCGAATTATTTTCACTATCAAAGGAAGTATCATTATTCTCTCCTATATTTCCTACCTTTACATTTTCTACCTCTGGCACAGGTTCTATGTTATTATCCACTGTCGACTCCTCTTCATTACTATTCTCTTCTTTTTTTCTAACTTGTACTTGTATACCTGTTATTTCATAGCTTTCGTTATTTGTAACTTCTATATCTACGCTATTTACTTCATATCCTTTACCTTCAATTTTTGCTTTGATGTCACTCTTAATTCCAGAAGAATATATTTCCATTATATTATTATCATTATCAGTAAGCATAGTGTTTTGTATTTCTAAACTATCATAAGAATTTTGTATGTACTCGTCCAAATCTAAAGCATCTGATACACTAACTTCCTTTCCAGTAAATTTATTTATAACAGGGGTTATTATTGAAAATACAACATAGATTCCAATAACTACTTTTATATATTTTTTTGAGTTTCCTTCTGGAAGAATCATTTCGATTATCGTGCCTATCATTACAGCTACAATAATTGCTCCTGCCCAATTGCTTATCCAGTCAATCATATCCTCCTCCTATTAACGGTACATCATACCGCTGTTTGATATTTTTATAATCAGTGTAGTTCCTATTATAAACATAACCGATATACTACACATAATAGCTAGCAATGTTTTAAAAGTATCGCCCATTTGGCTTAATAGACTAATTATTTTCCCGTCTGCAATTGGCTGACAAAGTGCGGAACTTAAATAATACATTGCCATCAGTATGGTAAGTTTGATAACTGGTGTAATGGCTATTCCTAGCAAAATAATTATTCCTACAATGCCAGTTGCATTTTTTAATATTGAGCTACATCCTATAACAGTATCCACAGCATCTCCTAAGATTTTTCCTACAACTGGTATAAAGCTTGACACCGCCGCTTTGGCAGTTTTTGCAGTAAGTCCATCTACACTGCTACTTAATGTTCCTTCTATTGATACTACTCCTACAAAAATTGTTAAAATTACACCTAATATCCATACAACACTTGTCTTAAAAAAGTTAGACAATTTATCAACTTGTACTCTATCTGATATTTTTGAAATTATTCCAAGCGATGTTGATATAAGTACTAGTGGAATAATTACCCCTGTTATGAAGTTCCCTATAAAAGTGATAAGAAATAGTATAATTGGTTGTATAAGGTTTGCAGAGACAATACTGCCGTGTTGAAACCATTAAAGTTATTAATATTGGGATTAGTGAATTCATAAATCCTACTAGACTTTGTATTGAATCTTTAACTATATCTAATATTTGAACAAAATTTGTCATAATTAGTGTGACAATTAGTATATATTGAACATAATATGTAATTTGTGCTACACCTTTGTTTTCTAGCCCTTCGCTTAAACTTTTTAATATGCTATGTATTACTATTATTACTAATATACTTTCCAAAACTGATATTGCATCTAATACTTCGTCTCCCAGTACATTTAAAATGCTTCTAAAAATTGTTTCATTATCTATGGTTCCCGTTATGGCAGAAGAAAAAAGTTCACTCATATCTATATCAGAATATACATCTTGTGTATATTTATCCGCTTCTTCTATAAAGTCGTCTATATGTAGGCTTTCTTGCTGAGACTCCATAATGTCTTCTTGGCTTAGTTCTTCAGAAGCATTTGAGATATTAGTAAAAAACATTAGCAGTAGCACCACTAAAACAAGTATTTTATTTTTCACATTTATTTGCACCTCTTTTCTTTAGTTGCCTATCTACCAGCAAGGTGGAACAGATTTTTCAAGTGTATCTATAAGTCTTTTGCAGTGTATTTACAAATTCAAATTATGGCAATATTTCTATAACTGTCTCCAACAAGCTAGATATTATTGGTATTGACATTGATACTATTATAACTTTTCCACCTATATCTATTTTATTTGCTATCGCACTTTCGCCAGAGTCTTTGCTTATGCTTACTGCAAATTCGGTTAAAAATGCTATTCCAGTTATTTTTATAAGTAATGTCAAAAAATCATTATTAATAGCTGTTTTATTTGACAGTGTTGTAAGTAAATTTATAATAGCACCTATCTTGTCCGTTATAAGAAGTAAAATAGTCGCACCTGCTAAAAGAGATATGTATAATGTAAATTCTGGCTTGTACTGTCTGATTATTATTATGATTATTAAGGAAATAAGTCCTATACCTATTATTTTTAAAATATCCATTTTGCTCACATATTCCTTTCTGAATGCAAAAGTATTTCATATAAACAATTTACAGTTTATGTTACAATTTTTATGCGAAATTATAGTGAAGTACACTTTTGGGAAGTAGAAATACATAGTTTCTTAAACAAATTTTATATATTTACAAAACTTTTACAATCCAAAAATTGTTCTAACTGACTCAAACAAAGTGCTAATCTCCTTAATGACCATTGTAAGTACAATAACTAGTCCTGCTAAAGTAGTCATCATAGCTTGGTCTTCTCTACCTGCTCTTACTAGAACTTGATGGAGAACTGCTACCAAAATTCCAATTGCTGCAATTTTAAATAATAAATCAATATCCATAACCTAAAATATCCTTTCTTATGTTTTTATAAAATTATCTTATTGCTAATTTAGTTCAACTGATTCTCCTATTATAAATAGTTATTTAAACTAATATAATTACAATTGCTAAACCTATTACTCCTCCCAGTGTTTTATACAATTTCTCATTTTTTTGTTTTTCTACTTCTGCTTGTTCTATTTGAGTATTTAAAAATCCCTCAACCAATTTTATTTCACTTATTTGCCCATCCAAATCAGTTTTCCCTAGCATCCTGCCTAAACTTTTTATTATATTTTTATCTTCGTTTGTTAACGATGTCTCTTCATTTTCTACTACTTCTTCCCAAGCCTCTCCAGCAGATTTAGTCTTCATTAGTTCAGAAGACTTTTTAAAAATTCTACTTATACTGCCATTTACCTTATCTCCAATTTCGTCAAAACTTTCTGGCACAGATTCATAAGTAAACTTAATTTTTGTAAGGAACATCACTAATGCATTTTTCATTTCTTTAAGTTCAAATACTCTATTTGAATATTTTTTTGCAATTATTTTGCCTGCTTTTAAGCTTGCAAGAAAAATAAATAATAATATAAACGTCTTTATAATTACCATAAATCCCTCCTAAAACATTTATCTTAAGTCATATAGAGTTCAAAGTATATTATCTGGACTTCATATGTTCTCATTTAGTCTTAAATCCATATCTTGGTTATGTATCCTTTGTAAAGCTATCATAAATCAACGTCAGTTCTCTGTTTGGTTCAATCAATATTATTTTCTCTATTATATGTAGTTCATACAGTTTATTTAAAATCGGATTTAATACAATATCTTTTAAATCGTTTCCGTGAGCTGTAAATAGTCCTTTTACTCCAGAAGTGATTGCATAATTTATTGCCTCTATGTCTTCATAAGTTCCAATTTCATCCGCTACAATTACATTTGGACTCATCGAACGAATTAACATTTTCATTCCTAAATCTTTAGAAACATTATCCAGAATATCTGTTCTTTCTCCCAAATCATTTTGTGGAATTCCTTTATACATTGCTGCTATTTCTCCTCTTTCGTCTACTACTCCTACATTTATTCCTTTAAATCCATACTCCAATATTCCATTGCTAATTGTTCGTACACAATCACGTAATATAGTAGTTTTTCCTCTTCCTGGTGGAGATAAGATTATAGTATTGAAAATTGTATTTTCTCTTATATTTAATAAAAATGGTAATATTGGTTTGCTACAACCTATTATTTGTCTTGCTATTCTAAAGTTTAAACTATATATATGCGAAATGTTTACAACTTGTCCGTCTTTAAAAACTACATTACCAGTAATTCCGTACTCTATGTCCGCCTTTTATTGTAATATAGCCATTACAAATTTGACTTTGATATGTATAAATCGAATTATCACAAATTCTTTGTAATATTTCTAATACTTCTTCCGTACTAACTATGTAGTTTATCCTTTCCTCTTCTTGTCCAATTTTTAGCAAAATATTTCTATTAGTACGTAAACGTATTTCTTCTAACCTATCTAATTTATTATCCAAATTTTGAAGCTTGTACTGTATTTGCGTCGGAAAATATGTTAAAACATCTCTCACACTATTTTGCATTTTTCGTTACTCCTTATATATACCAGAAAGATGGAATGGATTTTAAAGCACTTTTTATTGTATAGGAAAAATCGACTTTTTCTTTAAAATTTCAGTAATTTTAACGATTTTTTCCGTATACAACAATGTTAAGTTTCCTTGGGCTGTGCATATTCGCGAAGCGAAATACACATGCGGCGAAGCCACTTTTCTTATTTTTTGAATTGCAACACTACTTATTTGCCTACAAAACAAAAATACAACATATATATTAAATATATATGCTGTATTTTTTATTTTTAGAACTATTTTATTAAATTTTTGATTCTAATTTACATTCATTCTATTTAACACTTCATCCAAATATGCTTCTGTATTTGTAACCATTTGTTCTGTTTCAAGTGCATCTTGTTCATAAGCTTCCTGTGCTTGTTCAGCTCTATCTAACATAGAATTAGAATTCTCGTACATTGGAATCATAACAGGTGCTACAAACCACATAAGCATTGGGTTTCCTAATTCTTCTGGGAATTGAAGTTGTTGCATTTGTTCGCTGTTCTTTTGTACTACTGCCATAGCAACTTGTGTAACAAAATTTTCTATTTGTGTTCCTTGGTAATTGTTAAGTACAATATTGTTTGTTCCAAATCCTTCTATATTTATAGAGTTGTCAAAGTTAATTGTATTATTAAAACTGTATTTAGTGTCCATAACTCCAGTAATATTCATATTTACATTCATTGATTCTGTTACAGAATCTGTGTTTATATTAGCATATTTAATTTCTGTTGAAATATTTAGTACATTCATTAATTCTATATTAACAGTAGTTGATACTTCAGAATCGCTTGTATTAAATAGCATCTCAATTATAAGTCCATTAGTAGATATTTCTAACTTATTAGTCTTTCCTTTATTTTGTGTAACGCTTATCTCTAATTCCATATCATTTACATCTTGGCTAGTTGTACTATCCCAATTGTCTAATATTGATTGTATATCTTCTGAAGTTATAGCATTGCTACTATCTCCTGATAATTCTGCTATAATTGCATTAATTTTGTCTAACATCTTTGTATCTGTACTAAGTTTTTCTAATAAACTTTTCTCAACATTTACAATTTCAGAAACAGTTGTTTTTAAAACATAAGATACGCTACCATCTGAGTTCTCTACTTTAGAAAAATTTTCGTCATTAAATCCTTCAAAAATTGGCAATACATAATTTTCTTTTATATAATCTAATTCCTCTTCTGTAAAGTTTAATGATTGAATTTCTTGTACTTCTATTTTGTTTGGTATCTCTGATACATCAGTTGCACCTAACTTTTGGAATAATTCTTTTAAATTGTTATTCTCTACTGATATATAATTAGGTGTAATAAAATCTGCTTGAACTCCATATATATCTCCATCTTGTTTATATTTGAATGGTAAACTTACAGAATCATTATAATTGATTGATATATCTTGCTCTACCTTTTTGCTTTTACTATCTACTCTTCCTGAAAAAGTAATATTAGCATTATTTCCATATTCTAGAATTGCATTCATAATCATAGCTTCTGTACCACTAAGTGAATTTGATAATTTTTGTGTTGTAGCAGTAAAGCTACCACTATTTGTATACGCTGTTGTTAATTTTTTATTTTCATAACTCTGCATTGTCTCAGATGAGTTGCTTTTTGAATCTCCTATCTGCATTACATATTTTGCAAATGCTTGCCTATCTGTTTTTAGAATATCTGTACAAAAATACAAATATGCAAAAACTCCTCCTAATATAACAAGTAAAACGATTATTACAATGATTGCGATTAACGCTGGATTCTTCTTTTTTTCCATAAAATTTCCCCCTTTTATAATTTTATTCTTCCCAATTATGGTACACATTCATAACATCATCCAAATCCTCTAAGTTGTCAATTAATCTTTGCATTTTTTCTCCATCTTTTTCGTCTAGCTTTATGTATGTAGATGGAACCATTTGAACTTCTGCTTGTAAAAATTCTAATCCTTGTGCCTCTAAAGCTTCTCTTACTTTAGTAAAATCTTCTGGTGCTGTTGTAATTTCATAACACTCGTCTGTTGCTTCGAAATCTTCTGCTCCATTGTCTAGTGCAAGCATCATCATATCATCCTCTGATAAGTTTGTAGTAGTTCTATCAATTACAATAACTCCTTTTTTAGAGAATAGATACGATACACATCCAGATGTTCCTAAATTTCCTCCAGCTCTATCAAATATATGTCTTACATCTGCTGCTGTTCTGTTTTTGTTATCAGTACTTGCTTCTACAATTACTGCAACGCCACCTACTCCATATCCTTCGTAAGTAAGTTCTTCGTAATTTTCACTGTTTCCAGCTCCTGAAGCCTTTTTTATTGCATTGTTGATTGTATCGTTTGGCATATTATTTGCCTTACATTTTGCTATTACATCTTTAAGTTTAGAATTACCAGCCGGATCAGGTCCTCCTTGTTTTACTGCTATCAATAATTCTCTACCTAATTTTGTAAATATTTTTCCTCTTGCTGCATCTGCTTTTCCTTTTTTTGCTTGTATGTTGTGCCATTTACTGTGTCCTGACATTCTCTCTCTCCTCCTTTTAATTTTTCCCTTTATTTTGGGCGGCTTAAGCCTTGATACTGCTTATTTTTACCGTTTTTTAGTTTACCCAAACATTGTTGATTTTTAGGATTTTATGGTTCGCAATTAGAAACGATTGCTCCAAAATTGCTCCTAGAATTTTTATGTTACCTTTTAATGTACTTTTTATGAACTTTTGTTTTTGTCTAATTTGAAATTTTTAACAAACGTTCTAAATTATTTTATCACATTATTTTTTATTTGTGTAGTGTTTTTACAAATATTTTTTGTATTTTACTTATGTGAATGTTACTATATAATGGTATTGAATAAAATCTCGGCAATATGTATGTTTTAAATTTTGTTTGAGCGCTTAAGGTGGGGACCGACAAGTTTACAAACTGTTATGCGAATAAAATGAGCATTTACAGTTTGTACGCAGTTGGGGGTCGAAAACAAACATTTACAACATACATATTGCCGAGAAAAAACAAAAACCATTATCTTGTAACATGTGAATAGTATGACATTTTATTTAATTAATACATATTTTTTAATTCTTTGAACTATTTTCATAATCTTATCCTAAATTCTATGATTGATTTTTCGTTTTTTCCCATTTGCTCTACTATAATACTATCAACTATTGTCTCAAACTCCTCATCAAGTTCTATTTTCTCATTAGGATTATTTGTACTTCCAAGAGTTATATGTGGCTCGTAATTATACTTTTCTATATCTACATCTTTTAACATATTTTTATAAATTCTATGGTTGATTTTATTTATTACTTCCTTTCCTTCTTGTATATTCAAAAATATGTAATTATGTATTAATTCTATTATCTTTTCTTAAAGTTACTCCTTTACATTTCACTTTAAAAGGACTAATATCCTTAGTAATATTTAATAATTGTTGTTTTAATTTTTCATTAGAAATATCGTTTTTAAATGGAAATGCTAAAGTTATATGAGGCTCTATTATATTAAATAATTCATCATATTTTTCTCTTATCTTTTGAATTTTATTAATATTTTTAAATTTGGGAATAATTAATATATCCTTTTTTCCTTCATTTTTATAATTCATAAAATAGCACCTTCATTAATTATCATTCAATAGTTTTATCATTTCTATACTTACAGGTGTATAATCAACTACATCATAAGAAAAACATATATGATTTTTTTATCAAATTTTCTATCTAGCGGTTTATCATATATATGTCCAAAAATGTTAATTTGATTTTCTTCAACTTTTTCTAAATTAATTTTAAGATTTTCTAATTTTCCAATTAAATGTAGCATTCAGTACCCCTCTATGTCAACTATTTTGCCTAATATTTGTAGAAATAAGGCTTGTTTTATATGTTTTTAACTCAATTTTTATTTGTATGTTTTTTCTGCCAAAACTCATACAACTTCTAGTTGTATGTTAAAAAGCTGAAATTTTACTATTCTCAATGAAAAATTCACTTTAAACTTTATAAACATTTGCATCTTTTAATAAAAAAATATAGCCAATAGGGGAGTATTTTTACTCCAAAATTGACTACTTTTTTATCTATTTTTTCATTTTTTTATCGTTTTTATGGATTTTTATTGATTTCATTGCTCCAAAATTACTTCCAAAGCACTTTTTGAAATTACCCATCCGTTGTAGCTCTAAGGATAGAAGATTTTATATTATGCCATTTACTGTGCCCCGACATAGTTAATTCCTCCTTTTTAATTTTATCATATAGATTTATTGTAGCATATTTTTTAATTTTGTGTAGTATTTTTTGTTTTTATTTTTGTAATTATAAGTTTATTTCAAATTCTATAATAAATAGAATATTTTGGCAATAGTTATTTTACCCAATCTTTTCTATATCAATTCTAGCATTTGTATATGTGATATTTTCTTGAGAAAGTCCATTTAGTTGCAATACATCTCCTGCATTTAATCTAAGAATTACCGTAGCAGTACGCGTTTCCCTATTATTAAAATTACTTGCGTTTATAACAGGGCCTTCATTTAAAGTGTCACTAAGTGGTGTACCATTAACTGATAATATAGCATTAAAGTTAAATCTGCCAATATCATCTCCTACGCCAGTTAGAGAATATGATATCTGATAAATTCCATCTTCATTAATCATTATTTCGCTTGAGCCTGGTGTATGAGAAAGAGCAATTCCCTCCACAATTTGGTTTTGACTAAAATTAATGATTGCATTTCCTATTTGTGTGTTATCTCCGTGACACAGCAGTAGCAACTAAAATATCTTTCTCTTGTTCTGCTGGATTGTTTATAACTATTATAGATACAAATATTAAAATACATACTAATATTAAGCTTATTGTAGAAAATACACATGATTTTTTACACATATTACAACACATAAAAACCTCCATTCGAGCAATTTATGCTCCCCTAACAAAACTTTAATTAAAAACCTCTATATTGCGAGAATGAAAGAGGTTTTTATTAGCCATCTCAAAATTCTTTAGAATTTTGAGGGCGAAAGTGATTGTAGCATTAGTGTGAAAACTTGTTTTCACACTAATCACTTTCCTCCTTTTTATATAGTATGAAAAATAATTATGTGTTGTTAATTTGTTGCTATTTAAAATTTTTGATATATACAGCTAGTCAAAATCTATTTTTTAAAACAGGCTCTGTTGTTCCATTTCCAAATAATCCATTCCCATATAATCTTCATCCTGATTTGCCAAAATCTCTTTTTCTATTTTTACCACCTTTTTATTTTGATTAAATACCTCTTGCTTTAGTACATAGTTTACTTCAAATTTTGAAACTAGTTCTTTGCTAATATTATGCCCTGGTGCTATAAGTTGTACATTGTTTTCTTTTAGTATATCAAACATGGCATTCCATAAATACACTGCACTGGTTGCTCCAAATGGATTATCTGCTATAATTACCTTTCTTCCGTCATTTTTGCTTTCTCCTCTTGTAAGCATGCTAATATACGATATGATGCATACTGCAAACATAAAATAAAATGCATTAATTTGTCCGTCTGAGCCAAGGTCTCCTTCCCAATTTTTGTACGCTGAATTTTCTTCAATATCTTCTATTTTGTATAATTTAACACTTGCCCTATCCATATTCACAATTTGTGATACTAGTGCTCTTGATGAAAGTTTTTCACTAATTTGTTCTCTTTTTATTTCTTCCGAATTTTTCTCGAGTTCTTGAACTATGCTGTCAATATAGCTTTTTATTCTGTTTTCTTTTTCTTCTTTTTCATATTCGTAAAGGTCAAGTTTAATCATATTCACTTTTTTGCCATTTATTTTTATTCGTGATAAATTAGGCAATTTTTTCAAATCATTAACTACAGTTTCTGCTTTTTCGTAACACTTGGTTACAAATTTTTGTTGATATTCAGCAAGATCTTTAAGTATTACATCAATATTATCAATTTTTAATTTAATATTTTCTATAACTTCATTAATTGATTTTTCTATGTTATTACATTCCTCACTATTTACTGGAATATTTAATCTATGCAAAGTATCTAAAACATCTTGCTTTATATAATAATCTTTTATTTGTTCTTCTATTGTTTGGATAAATCTTTCAAAATTTATTTTTGCAGTTTCTATTGTCTTTCTTACTGTAGCAGTTTCTTTTGTAATTCTATCTGACTTGTATAGTTCGCTTTCTAGTAATTCAGCCACATTTACTTCCCATTTTTTAATAGCATTGCTTGAAATATATATTTCAAGCCTATCTACTTCTTTTGTTAGTTCATTAATTCTTTTCTCTGCATTTCCTATTTTATTTTTAATTTCTTGTCTTTCCTTATTTAATACCATTTCCTTATTTTTATTTTCTTCTCTTTTATGGCAAATTTCTTCTTGACTTGTTTCGCCTTCAACCATCTCTTGTAACTGCTCTTGCAAAAGTTTTATAGCTCCTCTTTGTCCTTCTGCCTCTAGATTTCTTTTAGCTTCATTTTGCCTTATTGTGTTTAGTTGGCTAGTCTTGATTTTTTTGCTATCTTCCATTTTTCTAATAATAGTTTGAGAAACTGGTATTACATCCTTTTGTAAAAACTCTTGTATATTGTGACCATTTTCAATAATTCCTTTTTCGTTCTTTTCTCTTGCTTTTTCATAAGCTTGTATAGTTTCTTCTAGCACTTGAATTTCTGAATTAGAGCTATTACGTGCTTTCTCTAATGCTCTATATGTAGTCTCAATTTCTTCAAATGGTTTATTAATTGCATCAGTCCTTGCAAATTCAGGTAATAATTTTAATTTATCATTATACTCTCTATCTGTTATCTCATTGTTCATTTTTTCATTTTGCATACTACTTATTTCTTGCTCTAATCCAGCCATAGTTTCTTCTTTTTCTTCCATTATTTCTTCTAATGCATCTATTTCTTTTTGCATCTGAGTTATTTTGCTGTTTATTGTTTTTAGCTCATCAGATAATTTTTTTATTTGTATGCAACTATTTATTTTATCAGCAATTTCTTTTATTTTATCTTGCAATGTTTCTACCAAAGCATTCATTGATGAAATTCTTTCTTTGTCATCTTCTATTTGTCTGTTTAACTCTTTATTCTTTTTTTCAAAGCCATCTATTTTAGATTTTATGTTTTCCATATTTGAAATCATTTTGCTTACAAGTTCGCTTGGATATGTTTTTCTAAATTCAGTTACTTCTTGTATATATCCGCTAATTCTATCTTCCTCACCTTGTATTTTTTGAATAATTTGTTTAATTTTATCTACATCGTCTTTTAGTTTTTGCAAATAATCGTCTAATTTCTTTCCTTCCAAGTGCTGATATACTTCTTCTTTAAAAGAATATACAATATTTTTATTGTTTGAAGCAGAAAGACTTGAATAATCTTCTTCTCTTAAAATATCAATATTTATGGTAGGCACAAGATTTTCTGTTTCTATTTTAATAGTCCTGTTATTTTTTATTTTTTCAAATGTAGTACTATCTACCAAAACAGAATATACAATAATAGGAATTTGAGCTATTATTTGCTTTTGCTTTTCTTTGCTTAGTTTTTTTAATTCTTCCATACCAGTAGTTACATAGTTAGCATGCTTTTCTAAAATATTTCTTAGATTAATAATATCTTCATTTGGTATATCTATATGATACTTCTCTATTAACTCTATTTTTCTATTTTTTTGTTGTAACACAATTTGTTCTTGATTTTTATTTCTAGTAATTGTATTCTTTTCACTCTTTAATTTTTCTAATAAAGCCTCTATATTTTCTACAGCAAAAGTTCTGGTTAATGACTCTACACTTTTTTTATTTTCTAAGTATCTATTATATATACTCTCCTCGTTTTGATAATTCTGATGATATAATTTAATATTTCCTTCGTTTATTATTATTTCTTTTTCTGCATTAGTTATATTTTCTGTTAAAGTCTGTACTTCTTTTTTTGTATTTTCTAAGCTTGTCCTACCTTCTTCTAAAGCCTTTTCATACGCTTTTATGCCTTCATCAACATTCATTAATGTTTCTAGCTCTCCGTTGCTTATAAATTCTTGTTTCAACTCTTCAAGCTCCGCGTTTTTGTTTTCAACATCTTCAGTTAAGGTATCTCTTTTTGCCTTTAAATTAGCTATTCCATCTCTATTAGTTTTAATATCCCCTTTTACTTTTTCCATTTCAATTGTTACATTTTTGAATCTCTTTTCTAGTTCATCTTTACGCCTATTAAGCTCTTGCAATTTTTCTTGCAACAGCAATTTGTAATTATATCCATATTTTCTATATTCTTCTTCTTTTCCACCAGACTCAGCAGTAATAAGTTCTATTTGTTTTCTCTTTTCAGCAATTTTGTTGCAATTTTGTTTGTATTCTATATACTCATTCTGCGCTTTTGCAAGTCTATATTTTTCATCTAATTCGTCTATTTCTCTTTGAAGTTTGTCTCCTTCTTCTTTCAAACGGCTAATTTCTTCCTCAAGTTGCTTTACCTTATTTTTGTTTTCGAATATATCTAGCCTTTTACTGTCTTTTTCTAATTCTTCCAACTCTTTTGCAATTGAATTTAATCTTTCTATATCATCTTGTGTTCTTCCATTTAATTCTTGCAATTCATAATTAAAATATGTATATGACTCATATGCCTTTTTGTCCAATTCATCTTTTTTAGCAAATTCTTCTTTTAGCCTTCTATTTTTTTCCTGAATATTGCTAAAAATTGTACTTACTTCTTCATATTCTTTTCTATTATCACTTTGCTTTTTAAACTTAATAAGATTATCCTTTAGCTGAATTAAAGTATCTGTAAGCGCTTCTGCATCATTTTGTTTTGTATTTTGCAAATTAATATTATCAATAATTTTAATTAAAAAATTCTCTATTAGCTTTCTTGATGTTTTGTTTGTCTTAAAATATTCTGCTATATGATTTTCGGATTCATTCATTTCCGCAATTAGTTTCCATTCCGCTTCAATTAATCCAAACTGCTCTATATATGATTGGTACGATCTTTTCGTATAAAAAGTCTCAACTGCCTCTCCTCTTCTTTTCAGTTCTGTTAAATACTGTCTTAACTTTTCATAACTCATTACAGTTCTTTCGTCATTATGCTTTTCCATTAGAGGCAAATGCTTTATATCATTCTCATTATACGAATTGTATAAATAGCAATAGTTAAAATATTCTACATCAAGCCTTGAATCCACTTCTTCTGTCTCATCAGCATTATTCCTTCTTCTTGCACAAAATCCAGTAAGCATATACTTATACTCCGAATCATCATCTAAAATCCATTCGATTAAACTATGTGAAGTTCTTCGTGGGTCTCCACCTAAAAATATATTTTTTATAGGTCTATCACTTTTCAAATATACATTTGGAATAACATTTTGAAGTAACATAAGTAATAGTACAGATTTCCCTCCACCATTTACTAAATCATATGTTGCAGCTTTTCCATTAAACTCCATCATAAAATCATCATACAAAGATTTCGCATCGTTATAATTTACATTTACCAATCTTACTCTATTAATATGTGGCATTTTCGTCACCTCCAAGTCCATAAAGGTTGTGTAAACTAAAATCAATATTTATTTACTAACAACCTTGATTTTTCAAGG
>CAKNRV010000035.1 GCA_930991035.1 uncultured Clostridium sp.
TATGCCAACGATAGATATTTCTAAGAAAGTGTGACATATGTTTGACAAACCTACACTTTTAAATAAAAATCTCTTCCACACCACTTGAAATGCATAGAAAAATATGGTAGAATAGTTATGTTATGAAAATAGCATAGCTATTTTTCCTTACTTATGAGAAATTCATAGGTTGTAATCCAAGAGGAGGTGAAAGTAATGAATAAATACGAAAGTGTTGTCATTATTAATCCAAATGTTGAAGAAAATGGTTTAAAAGCATTAATCGAAAGATTTTCAGCATTAATTAATACTGACGGTAAAGTAGAACAAGTAAATGAATTAGGCAAAAAGAAATTAGCTTATGAAATTAACAAAAACAAAGAAGGATACTATATAGTATTTGAATTTGAGGCTAAGCCAAGCTTAATTGCAGAACTTGAGAGAAATTACAGAATTACTGACGAAGTAATTAAATTTATAGTAGTTAAAAAATAATTGCTATTATAAAACGTAAATTCGGGGGCCTTTAATTAAAAGAAAGGTTAAAAGGTGTAAAATATGAACAAAGTAATTTTAATGGGAAGATTAACAAGAGATCCAGAAGTAAGATACACACAAACAAGCAACACACTTGTAGCTTCTTTTTCTTTAGCAGTAAATAGAAGATTTGTAAGACAAGGCGAAGAAAGACAAGCAGATTTCTTTAATATTGTTGCTTGGGGAAAATTAGGAGAATTTTGTAGCAAATATTTTAAAAAGGGACAACAAGTTGGAATAATAGGAAGACTTCAAACAAGAACTTGGGATGACGAACAAGGACAAAAGCATTATGTTACAGAAGTTGTGGCAGAAGAAGCATATTTTGCAGATAGCAAAAGAGATTCTGATGCTGGTTCTGCAAACTTTGATGCAACATTTGGTGCTATGCCAAGTGCAAATCCAAGTACAGGTTCAGATTTTGAAATCTCTTCAGGAGACGACTTACCTTTCTAAAGCAAGTGGAAAATAGTTTTTAGAGTATAATTTTAGATTATTGTTTAAACACAATAGTTTATACCTATTTCCATAAATGCTACATAAGAGTTAAAATAAGTCAAGTTAGGGGGTTAGAATAATGGCTGACAATAAGAAAAATAAAAGAAATAATAGAAACAACAATGCTGACAATGATTATAATCCAAAATTTAGAAAAATGAGAAAGAAAGTATGTCCTTTATGTGCAGATAAAAATTTAGTATTAGATTATAAAAATGCAGATCAAATTAGAAAATTTGTTAATGATAAAGGAAAAATACTTCCAAGAAGAGCAACAGGTGCTTGTGCAAAACATCAAAGAGATATAACATTAGCAGTAAAAAGAGCAAGACAGATAGCAGTATTACCATATACAGCTGAATAATTTATATTATATATAGAAGAAAACACATTTGCAAATTAAAGCAAGTGTGTTTTTCTTAGTTTAAAAATCACAAAAACAGCAAATACTTTATACAATATATATAAAAGATTGGAGAATCTGTTTATGAAAATTGGTATTGCGTTGTCTGGTGGTGGAGTTCGTGGGATTGCACACGCTGGTGCTTTAAAAGCACTTGAAGAAAATGGAATAAATGTGGATATAATAGGAGGCACAAGTGCAGGAAGTATGATTGCAAGTTTGTATGCTATTGGTTATAAACCGGACGAGATTTTAAAATGCTTTCAAGAAAATTATCAAGATATAATAGGAAAAAGCAAATTTTCTATCTTTAATACAGTAAAAATGTTAAGAAATAAAAGCAATATATATAACGGATTAAGAAAAGGAGAAAGTATAGAAAAAGTTTTTAACAGAATGGCAATAACTAAAGATATTTACAATATAAATAATATAAAAATGCCACTTGTAATTCCAGCAGTGGATATTTTGGATGGAAAAGAATACGTTTTTACAAATAATTTGCCAAGCATACCAATTTTTAATTCAAGCGAGAATGATGTGAAAAATGATAAGTCTGAAATTAATATGAATACAAATATAAAATTTAAAGAGGATAGATATATAACAGATTTACCTTTGGGGAAAGCTATAAGGGCAAGTAGTAGCTTTCCTGCTGTTTTTGATGTGTGCAAAATCGGAAATCATGCTTTTATAGATGGTGGGGCATTGGATAATGCACCTACGATGGAGGTCAGAAAGCAGGGCGCAGATAAAGTAATAACCATAAAATTTGACCAAGATAGGATTGATGCAAACAGTAATGCAATGGATATTGTTATGAGAACAATTGATATTATGGGAAATAAAATAATAGAACAAGATGTAAATAGTAGTGACATTTTATTAAATATTCGTACTGATAAAATAGGTTTGATGGAAGCAAACAATATGAAGGAGTGCTTTGATTGTGGGTATAATACTGTGCAACAACAAATTAAAGAAATAAAAAGAGTGCTACGGGTACAAGTTAAGTTAATAATATAAATTGCAATGTACCTTGCAAGAAAAGGAAAAAAATGTTATTATAGATATGTAGTTTTATTACTAAATGTTAAAAAATTATATATAAAAAACACAATAAACATAAATAATATAAAACAAGTATAATTACAAATAAAAGTTTATAGGTATTTTATAAAACCTAAATTTAATAATAAGGAATGAAAAGATTTGAGTAAGAAAAGAATAATTAGTATTGTTATAATAGTATTATGTATAATAGCATTAATAGGATTTATAGTATGGAAAAATATAGATAGAGCAAATAGAGAAGTTTCAGAAAGTAGAAATACAAAAATAGTGGCATCATTTTATCCAATGTATATAATCGCAGAAAATCTTACAGAGGGAGCTCGAAATATTAAGCTAGACCTTATGGCAGATGTGAATGTTGGCTGTTTACACGATTATACTTTGACAACAGAAGATATGAAAAAAGTAGAAGATGCTGACATTTTTATTTCGAATGGGCTAGGAATGGAAAGCTTTATTGATAAAATTTTGGAATCAAATGGAAATATGAAAACTATTGATTCTAGTAGGAATATACAAAATTTAATTTCTGAAGGGGAAGAAACAAATCCGCATTTATGGACAAGCATAGAGAAATATATTGCTCAAGTTGAAAATATCTCTGAAGGATTGCAAGAAAGTGACCCAGATAATGCAGAGATTTATGAGCAAAATACAGTAGAATACATAAATAAGCTAGAGCAATTAGAATCAGAATTTGAAGAACAACTTGGTGGACTAAAGGGGCAAAAAGCAATTTGCTTAAACGAAGCTTTTGAATATTTTGGACAAGAGCTAGGAATGGATTTAATTGTAGTAGAAACAGACCACGAAGAAAGTACAATTTCAGCAGAAGAATTAAAAAATATTATAGATACTTCAAAATCAGAGAACATTGATATGATTTTAATTGATAAAAATGATAATAAATCTAATGCAGAAACTATTGCAAATGAAACAGGAGCAAAAATATATGAACTTAATTCAGGCTTAACAGGTAGCACAGACAAGGATGCGTATATTAGTCAAATGAGAGAAAATATACAAATTTTGCTAGGAGATTAAATTAATAAAAAACTAATTTGGTTAAATTGACATAAATAAAGAAACTTAATATAGAAAATAAGTAAAATTTATATTAAAAATAATTACAATCGAAGGATAAAAATCTCATTCAAATGATTCAAGAAAGAAAGGAATGTAATAGAAAATGGATAAAGCCTGTGGATTACATTGCACAAAAATAAATAATATTGGAGTAAAAATAGGCAAAGATGTTATTTTAAAAGATGTTAGCATACATATTCACTGTGGTGAACTAACTGTTATTATAGGAAGAAATGGAGCGGGCAAAAGCACGCTTCTTAAAGCTATTTTAGGCGAAGTAGAGCATACAGGTGATATTGTGTTTATGGACATAAAGGATAATATAACTAAAAAAATAAAAATAGGATATGTACCACAAAGCATTAATGTAGAAAAACATATGCCTACAACTGTTTATGATTTATTTGCATCAGGGATTACATATAAGCCAGTCTTTTTAAAAAAGGACAAAAAGGTATATAAAGAAATTTTGGACCATTTAAAAATATTTGGTGCAGAAAATTTAATTGATAAGAGCATTGGAGATTTATCAGGAGGAGAATTGCAAAGAGTATTAATTGCAATTGCTACAAAGCCAACACCAAACTTGCTTGTGTTGGATGAGCCAGTTTCAGGAATAGACAGAAACGGAATAAAAGATTTTTACAACATTATAAGCAAATTAAAAGCAGAATATGATATGTCTATAATACTTGTATCGCACGATTTAGATTTAGCTAAAAAATATGCTGATAAAGTAATTTTGCTTGATAAAGAAGTTATAAAAGAAGGAACACCGGACGAAGTTTTTAATAGCTTGGAGTTTAAGAATAGGTTTGGAGAATTAGTGTAACTTGATTGAAAAAGAATTGCTATTTTGGCTAGGCGAACGAGCAAGAAAACCGGAAGCGTACTTCGAGTACTGCTAAAGGATTTTCGAAGCGAAGTTTGGGCAACGCCAAAATGCAATTATGTTTCAATCAAAAAGAGGGGGGAACAATAGTGGAAACAATAAACAACATATTAGAAGTACTACTACCTTTTGAATTTATAGACTACCAATTTATGAAAAATGCATTAGTTGCAATTATTTTAATAACACCAATATTTGCAATTTTAGGAACTATGATTGTAAACAACAAAATGGCATTTTTTTCAGATGCATTAGGGCATTCTGCTTTAACGGGAATTGCTCTAGGTAGCTTGATTGGAATAAGTAATTTGAACATAGGTATGATAATATTTGCTATTGGGTTTGCACTTTTATTAAACTATGTAAAAAACAAAACCACTTATGGCGCAGATACAATAATAAGTGTATTTTCTTCAATAGCAATTGCACTTGGGCTAGCAATTTTAGCAAATACTGGAAACTTTAACCAGTATTCGAGCTATTTAGTAGGAGATATTCTAAGCATAACAGATACAGAAATTTTTTATGTATTCATAATTGCTGTTGTAGTGTTAGTATTTTGGTATTTTACATTTAATAAATTGCACTTAATTAGCATAAATAGAGCACTTGCAAAAAGCAAGGGAATAAAAACAAAAAAAATAGATAACATATTTGCAGTATTAATTGCAATAGTTGTAATGATTTCAATTAGATGGATAGGTATTTTGCTAATAAACTCATTACTTATATTACCAGCCGCATCAAGCAGAAACATAGCAAAAAATATGCGATGGTATCACTTATATGCAGTAGTATTTTCGCTATTTTCAGGAATATCAGGATTAATTGCATCATATTACTTTAACATACCAACAGGACCAATGATTGTTATCATTTCTGGTGCAATTTATTTTATAACATTATTTGTAAAATGGTATTTTAAAGACGGAGCACGAAATTCGAGATTATTAAAAAAGGCAGAAAACAATTAAAAAGTTATGAAGTAGAAAGAAGTATAGATACGAAACAAAACTATAATAAAAAATAACGGTACCATTAAACCAAAATTTTTTGAAATAAAATAATTAATGGAGAAAGGTAAGTATAATATATTAAATTTTATTATATTATACAAGGAAACTAAATGGAAAAAAAGAGAATTTTAACAGGTGATAGACCAACAGGAAGGTTACATATAGGCCATTATTTTGGCTCACTTAAAACTAGAGTGGAGATGCAAAATTCTGGAAAGTATGATCCATACATATTAATTGCAGATGTACAAGCACTTACTGATAATTTTAATAACCCAGAAAAAGTAAGAAAAAATGTAAGAGAGGTTATGCTTGACTATCTTTCTGTCGGCTTGGATCCAGAAAAAACTACAATATATATTCAATCTATGATACCAGAAGTAGCAGAACTTACAGTATTTTATTCTAATTTAGTCACTATTGCTAGATTAGAAAGAAACCCTACTGTAAAAACAGAAATCGCTCAAAAAAGAGAACTATTTGGAGAAAGTGTGACTTATGGATTTTTAGGTTATCCTGTAAGCCAAGCGGCGGATATAACTTGCTTTGAAGGAGCCTTAGTGCCAGTGGGAGAAGACCAATTACCACTTATAGAGCAATGTAGAGAGATTGTAAGAAAATTCAATAGTATTTATGGAGAGGTTTTGGTTGAGCCAGAAGCGGTACTTTCTAGTGCTAAGAGAATTAAAGGTTTAGATGGTAACGAAAAAATGGGAAAATCTCTAGGAAATGCTATATATCTTTCTGACACACCAGAAGAAATTACTAAAAAAGTTATGAGTGCTGTAACAGACCCTAACAGAATAAGAAAAGATGATAAGGGAAATCCAGATATTTGTATGGTTGCATATTATCACAATTTATTTACATCTCCAGAAGATTGTAAAAAGGTTTGTGAAGAGTGCAAGGCAGGGAAAAGAGGATGTGTTGCTTGCAAAAAAGAGCTTGCAAAAAACATTATAGACTTTTTAGAGCCAATGAGAGAAAAAAGAAAATATTATGAGGACAGACCAGAATTAGTTGACGAATTGTTGATAAAGGGTACTGAAAAAGCAAGAAAAACTGCAAGAGAAACTATGAAAAAAGTAAAAAAGGCTATGAGATTGGATTATTTTGAAAATATGTAAAAGAAAGGAAAATAAAAAATGTTTACAGACTATGTAAAAATAACTGCGAAAGCAGGAAATGGCGGAAATGGAGCAATTTCATTTAGAAGAGAAAAATATGTTGCAGCAGGTGGACCAGATGGTGGAGATGGTGGCAAAGGAGGAGACATATATTTTGAGGTTGACCCTGACAGCAATACATTGATTGATTTTAGATATAAAAAGAAATTTAAAGCAGAGAATGGAAAAAATGGTGAAGGTGCCCATAAATATGGAAAAAGCGGAGAGGACTTATATATAAAAGTGCCTATTGGAACAATAGTAAGAGATGCAGAAACAAATAAAGTTTTAGCTGATTTATCTAATCCAGGCCAAAAAGCACTAATACTTTCTGGCGGAAGAGGTGGAAAAGGAAATTCTCATTTTGCTACATCTACCAGACAAGCTCCAAGATTTGCACAAGATGGAGAAAAAGGAAAAGAAAAGGAACTAATATTAGAGCTAAAATTGCTTGCTGATGTTGGATTAATTGGTTTCCCAAATGTTGGAAAATCTACATTCTTATCTATGACTACATCTGCTACACCAAAAATTGCAGATTATCATTTTACTACATTAGAGCCTAACTTAGGAGTTGTAAAAACAGACTATGGGGATAGCTTTGTTATAGCAGATATTCCGGGAATTATAGAAGGAGCAAGCGAAGGAACGGGATTAGGTATCCAATTTTTGCGCCATATAGAGAGAACAAGATTACTTTTACACGTAATAGATGTATCTGGCTCAGAAGGAAGAGACCCAGTTCAAGATTTTTATACTATAAATGAAGAACTAAAAAAATATAGTGAAAAGTTAAGTAAAAGAAAACAAGTAATTGTAGCAAATAAAATAGATGTAATGCAAGACGAAGAATTATACAAAAATCTTGAAAAGGTAGCAAAAGAAAATAATATGGATATTTTTAAAATATCTGCTGCAACGGGAGAAGGAATTAGTGAGCTTATGAAATATGTATCAGCAACTCTAAAAACAATTCCTAAAGAAGATTTAATAGAAATTACAGATAAAAAAGTATACACTTTAAAAGACGAAGACGAATACACAATTCAAAAAGTAGATGGAAAATTTGTAATAAAAGGCGAATCAGTAGAAAAAGTAATGAGAAGGGTAAATATTGCTGATAATGAGTCACTATACTATTTCCAAAAAAGTTTGGACAACTTAGGTGTAAATCAAAAATTAAAAGAAATGGGTATAAAAGAAGGAGATATAGTACAAATAGAAGACTACGAGCTAGAGTGGGAAGAATAAAAATAATAAAAACCAAAAAAATGTTTGACAATTCTTTGTTTGTATGTTACTATATTAATTAGTTGGAAATGAAGCGGTTTAATAAAAAATAACTAATACTAATTTATATATTTAAGAAAGGATTGTGATTACTAATGGGAGATGAAAAAAGGGGAAGAGGAAGACCTGCAGGAAGTAAAAATGGTAGTGCTAAAAAAACAACAAAAGAATATGCAGAAAAACCAAAAAATTTAGATGGTATATTAAAAAAAGAAAAAAGAAAAAGAAATACAGAAGAACTATCACCAAGACAAAAACAAATTCTTAGATTTATTACAAAAGAAATAAAAGAAAATGGATATGCACCATCTGTTAGAGAAATTGGTAAAGCAGTTGGATTAAGTTCAACTGCAACTGTTCATTGTCATTTAAAAAAATTAGAACAACTTAGATATATATCTAAGCAAAATCAAAAGGGAAGAACCCTAAGAGTATTAAAAGGTGAAGACGATTTATATGATCCTAGAAGAATAGGAAAAGAACCTTCAAAAGCTTTTTATAATAAAAAGGAATTAGTAGATGTACCAGTTATTGGTAAAATAACAGCTGGAGCACCAATACTAGCAGTTGAAAATATAACAGATACTTTTCCAATACCTTTAGATTTTGTGGGAAATAGTCAAACTTTTATGCTTGTTGTTAGAGGCGAAAGTATGATTGAGGCAGGAATTCTAGATGGCGATTTTATATTAGTAAGAAGACAAAACGTAGCAGAAAATGGAGAGATTGTTGTTGCCTTAATATATGACGAAGCAACAGTAAAAACATTTTATAAAGAAAAAGACCATATTAGATTACAACCAGAAAATAGTACAATGGACCCAATTATTGTCCCTGATTGTAAAATATTAGGTAAAGTTATAGGTGTATTTAGAAAAATGTAAATAATATTATTAGAGCTATTTTAGCTCGAATGGAGGTTAAAATGAGTTACGACGATTTTTGGTTTATTGACCAAAGAGTTCAAACACGAAACTTAAGAAGATGGCTCATTTGGTTTATATTATTATTTGCATTTGTAACAGTAGGTACTTATATGGCTGTAAAAACAATGTATAAAGATATAACAGCTTATGAGATTAGAGTATCGAACCCCAGTGTTACAATTACAGAAGCGAAAGCGACAAATGTAAATGGTTATATAAAAGGGGAGATAATTAATAACGGAAGCGAAACAATTAGTGGAGGATATTTGTGTTTTGTATTATTTAATGAGAATTTCGAATCAGTAGGAAATGAATATATAGAAATAGGAACACTAAATCCACAGGAAACAAAAACTTTTGAGGTGAAATTTAAAAGAGATAATGTTGATAGATTTATTGTTGGATTAGCAGATACTAATGCTCAAAATTAATAAAATATAATGTATAAATAAAAAGTCCTTTAATATAATAGTATTAAGGGATTTTTATAAAATTTAAAAAAATGTTTGCTATTTTACAATAAATGTAATATAATTGTAACGAAAATGTAATAAAAATGAAATAAAAGAGAAAAATTATATACATAATTGGTTTATAGGTATGACCATTTAAAAACCTAAATATAATATGCAAGGAAGATTGAAGATGTTTAAGTGGGGGCAAGACATAGGTATAGATTTAGGAACTGCAACAGTTATAGCGTATGTAAAAGGTAAAGGAATAGTTTTAAGAGAACCTTCTGTGGTTGCAGTGGACAACAATACAGGGGAAGTTTTAGCTGTGGGAAAGGAAGCTAGAAGAATGCTTGGTAGAACACCAGGAAATATTGTTGCAACTAGACCATTAAGAGATGGTGTAATTTCAAATTATACAGTTACAGAAAAAATGCTTAAATACTTTATAAACAAAATTTGTGGTAAATTTATTTTTGCCCCTAGAATTATGATATGCATTCCATCACAGGTAACTGAGGTAGAGAAAAAAGCAGTTATTGATGCTGCGTCTCAAGCAGGAGCAAGAAAAGTGTTCTTAATAGAAGAACCAATTGCAGCAGCGATTGGTGCTGGAATAGATATTTCAAAGCCTTGTGGGAATATGGTTGTAGATATTGGTGGAGGTACTACCGATATTGCTGTCATTTCTCTTGGAGGCTCTGTTGTCAGTGAATCTTTGAAGGTAGCAGGGGACAAGTTTGACGAGGCTATTGTAAAATATATAAAAAGAAAACACAATATTATGATAGGAGAAAGAACCGCAGAAGACTTAAAAATAAATATAGGTTGTGTGTATCCAAAAATACAAGATACAGAAATGGAAATAAGAGGAAGAGATTTAATTACTGGACTTCCAAAAAATGTTATAATTCATTCAAGCGAGATGTTAGAAGCACTTATAGAACCAGCAATGATGATTGTGGACAGTGTTCACTCTGTGTTGGAAAAGACTCCTCCAGAACTTGCAGCAGACATTAGTGATAGAGGAATTTATATGACAGGTGGAGGATGCTTGATTGATGGATTAGACAAACTTTTACAATCTAAAATAGGCATAAATGTTATGATAGCACAAGAGCCAATTTCGTGTGTGGCATTGGGAACAGGTAAAGCACTAGATAATTTGGATACATTAGATAGAAGAAAGTAGGAGTTTTGCCTTAATATACTCTTGCATATTTCCTTAATAAATTATATAATTAGTATAGTTTTTGGATAAAGGTGAAGTAAATGAATAAGACAAAGAGAAAGATTTTTGAAGCCTCTATGCAGCTATTTGCAGACAAGGGCTATGATGCTACAAGTATAGAGGAGATAACTGCAACGGTTGGTGTGGCAAAGGGAACATTATATTACCATTTCTCTAGTAAAGAAGAAATTTTTAATTTTTTAGTAGAGGAAGGCGTAAAATTATTAAAGAATAGTATTAGTATTAAAACTGCAAAAATGAATAATTCATTGGACAAAATTAGAGCAATAGTGTTAATACAAATAAAAATACTGTTCAAATATGAAAACTTTATGACTATTATCCTAAGTCAAATTTGGGGAAACGACGAAAGAAGTAAAATGTGCAGACGTTATGTGTTCGAATACATAAAAATGATTGAAGAAATAGTAAAAGAGGGAATAAAGAAAAAAGAGATAGTAGATAAAGATCCAGACATAATAGCGTCAGGAATCTTTGGCTTTGTATGTTCAAGCTTTATATATAAAATGAGACACGAAGAGGTAGATGTCCAGAAATTATTTCAAGAAATAGACAGTTCGTTTTTAAAAAAATTAAAACCATAAAAGATATGTTCTAACAAAATTTGTATGTTTTATACAAAATAAAATATTTGAAATATAAGTTTTTTGTGTAAAATTATAGAAAAATTTATTAACCAAGAAAGGAAAATGAAAGGTGAGAATTTTAAAAGATTTTAAGGTACCAGATTTTAAGTTTCCAAAATTTAATATGAAGGAAGCTTCAGAAATAGAAGAAGTAAAAATTGATTATGAAAAAGTAAAAAGGGCAGAAGAAAACCAAAAAAAGAAAAATAAGAAAAATTATGAAGGAACATCTTTCACCACTGTAAAAGAAATATTTGTAAATTCTTCAAAAGAATATGCAGATAGAACATTTTTATTAGAAAAATTTAATCCAAAAGAAAACTGGACAGAGATTACATATAATCAGTTCAAAAACGAGGTAATAGGTTTTGGAACTGCATTAACAAGAAAATTAAATTTAAAAGATTCAAGAATAGTCATAATTGGTGAAAACACACATCATTGGTATGTTTCATATATGACTATGCTTTGCGGTGCAGGAATTGCAGTACCAGTAGATAAAGAACTTCCAGAAAACGAGATAGAAAATGTAATAAAAAGAGCAAAAGCTTCAGCTGTAATATTCTCTACAAAAAAGGCAGAAGTAATCAAAAAAGTTGCAGAAAATCTACCTGATGTGAAATATTTTATTCAAATGAATTCTTCAGAAGAGTCAATGGGCAAGTTGGTTGGAATGGATTATTTGATAGAGCAAGGAAAACTTCTAGTAAACAATGGGGATAATTCATTTATGGGAATAGAAATAGACCCAGATGAATTTAAAGTTCTAATATTTACATCTGGTACAACTTCAAATGCAAAAGGGGTTATGCTATGTAATAGAAATTTAGCAGAAAATGTAAATGCTGCAACAGCCTATGTTAAGCTTTATCCAGACGATAGATTGATGTCAATTCTTCCATTACATCATACATATGAATCTTCAATTGGATTTTTATTACCATTTGCAGTTGGTTGCTCTGTAAGTGTTTGCCAAGGCTTAAAACATATAGTATCAGATTTGCAAGAAACAAAACCAACAGCATTACTTACAGTACCATTGTTGGTAGAAAATCTATATAGAAAAATAATTGCTAATATAAAGAAAAGCAAAAAAGATGGTCTTGTAAATTCAATGATACACTTAACAAATGCATTAAAGGCAGTAGGAATAGATATTAAAAGAAAGGTATTTAACGAAATTTATGAAAATTTAGGAGGAAGAATTAGAATAATAGTATCAGCAGCAGCACCTATTGATGCAAAGATAGGAAAATGGGTTGAAGATATAGGAATACTATTCTTACAGGGATATGGATTAACAGAAACAGCACCAATTGCAGCACTAACTCCAGATTTTGATACAAGAGTAGGCTCAGCAGGAAAAGCAGTTGTATGTGCAAAATTAAGAATAGATAACCCAAATGAAAATGGTGAAGGAGAAGTTTTAATTAGTAGTAGAACTTTGATGTTAGGATATTACGAAGACGAAGAGGCAACAAAACAAGCTATATTTGAAGAAAATGGAGAAAGATGGTTCCGTTCAGGAGATATAGGTTATATGGATGCAGATGGATTCTTGTATATTACAGGTAGATGCAAAAACGTAATAGTAACACAAAATGGCAAAAATATTTACCCAGAAGAAATTGAAATATTATTATCTAATCATCCAGAAATAAAAGAATGTATGGTATATGGACAAGAAGTAGAAGGCGAAAAAGAATTAATAATAACTGCAAGAGTAATACCAAATTATGAAGTAATAGAAGAAAAGTATGGAAAAGACTTAAATGAAGAAGAAATATACAAAATAATTTGGGAAAAAATAAAAGAAGTAAATAAATCTTTAACATCATACAAAGCAATAAAAAAATTAGAGATAAAAAATGACGATTTTGTAAAAACTACAACAATGAAAATAAAGAGATATGAGGAGTTAAAAAAGAAAAGTAATTAGAAAGCAAAAAAGGTTACAAGATGTTGCGATAGCATAAAAAACTGACGAAAAAAAGACAAATAATTACAAAAAAACTCTTGACTTAAGTAAAAACTTGTAATAGAATTATAGTGAAGTTTAAGAGAAAGTATGCCTAGTAAATCAAAAAAGACTTACGGAAATAGGTGTTACACAATACAAAGGAGGTAGAGTTTACAATGTCTAAGTCTGGCATAGTAAACGTGAGAATGGTAATCACGGAAGAGAAAATATTATCAAATATAGATAAAGTACAAAAACTAATTAATCCAAACAGCAAAAAGCAAATTGTACAATTAGAAGATGATGCGTATTTTAAAGATTTGATCGAATCAATAAAAACGTATTTAATAGAATACCCAAAAAAGAAAAATTTTCCAGTAAGTGTATATAAAGCTGCTTATGGACTAGTTGAGTATGCAACAAATCAATTTGAAGAAAATACAAAGAAAATAGAAGAATTAATTCGTCAAAGAGAAAAAAATATTTCAATGGCAGCAAACTTAAAAAATGCATTAGACGCAGTAGAAAATAAAGCAGAAGATTGGAAAGATACAATAAAAGAAATTTCAAATGATTTTTCAGACGATATTGTAGAAACTTTAGGAGTTATTGGTAGATCAAAATCTTCTACATCACAAAATTACCAAGATGCAGTAAAATTAATAAATGCTCGTATTGGAAACCTTGAAACAAACTTACATATTGAAATAGATATGGAAAGAATAGAAGATAGATCAAAAGCTCTAAGCTACATTGGAATTGAAGTTGCAGATGCATTAAAATTAATTCCAACACCAGAAGAAACATTAGAACCAATAGTTGAAGAACAGATTCAAGAAGTAGAAGAACCAGTTCAAAATCAAAACGTAGAAGAAAACAAGGAATATATAGAACAAACTAGAGTAGAAGTAAAACCTTCATTATGGCAACGTATAAAAAATAGCAAAATTGTTAGAGCAATTAAATATGTTATGAAGATAAAAGTTGTAATAGAAGTTCCAAATGCTTTACCAGAAGGTAGAGGAGAATAGAAAGTGAATTTATAAATAATATGAAAAATAATTTATAAACCATAGAAAGAACATTAAATTAATTGTTTTATTAATTTAATGTTCTTTTTATAATCATTTTTTATATTGCTATATTGTTTAATTAATATAAAGTATTTAGCATAATCATATAACATACGTATGATAGCAATGCTGTAATAATTAACTAGTCATTGTCAGTAAATAAAAGTCTAATACACCATAATCCAGAGATACCAACTAATGAATATACAATTCTGCTTATTATAGACATTTCACCAAATATAGTATCTACTAAGTTAAAATTAAAAATCCCTATAAGCCCCCAATTGATAGCACCAATTATTACTAATACTAATGCGATTTTGTCTATTATTTTCATAAAAATCACCTCACTTAATATATTTACAATCTTAAATTTTATAAAATATTTAATATGGATTTAATAAATATAATAGTGCATAAAAATGTTTATAGAATAAAATTAAAAAAGTTGCCATATTAAATATTGTTGAATATTTATTTTTTTGAAATTTATTAATATTAGTGTACTCAAAAAAATTAAACTTATGCAAAAAGAAATTGTAAAAATAAGAAAAGTGGCTTCGACTATTGTAGCATTTCGCTTCGCAAATATGCACGGCCCAAGGTAACTTAACCTTGATGAATAGCAAAAATTTTCAAATTTTCCTATTCTATAAAAAAACTCCCCAGACTCTTAATCTGGGGAGAAAGATACAATTTAGAAAATCGTATCTTTTGTCAGCATCAAAGGCTAGTCAAAGCTACCGGCATAATAGTCTCGAGACCCTCAACAAGAGCTTTCTTTAATCTGCTCTGGAAGGAGACTAAAGCTTCAATACAATTGAAACTCAATGCAATTTTTAGCTTCTTGCCCTTATGAGCAATGTTCTCCATACGTGCACCACGTATGTCTGCAAAGTTTAGCGTCATTCTGGCGCTGACTAGCTCTGATTTCTGCTGAAGATCTTTTGCAGAATTGTTCAGAGCTTCAGTAATCTTCTCTAATGCTCCATATATGGTCTCATCTGGTGAGAACCGTATATTCTTTTTCAGATGCAGTGGAAGGACGAGCATTATTGCAAACCGTTCCACTTCCGGAACAACGAGGTTGTACTTCGTTGCAGGTTTTACCGAGACAATTTTTCTTTCAGCTGACATACCAATACCTCCATTTTTCTGGTTGCCTTCCTACTAAGATGCAGGAAGTATTGTGTAACATATATTAGCGCGGACGCTAGCATAATTAATTATACCACAAATAACGTTTTTATGCAATAATATGGCTAAAATTGTTTACATAATAAAAATATTAATACTTAAACAGAATGTGCTGGTAATATAAATATTGTAAATGTCAAAAATTTTGTGCTTCTTTATCATTTACATCTCATACGAAATATACTTAGACAAAAAATAGTTAAAAAATCCTAAAGTTTCATTTGAAATGCAACAAAAATTTTAGAAAAAAGTAAATGAA
>CAKNRV010000036.1 GCA_930991035.1 uncultured Clostridium sp.
AATTTTAGTGCTAATGTTTAAAAAATTTTGGGACATTTTCAAAAACTATTGACATGTGATTTTATAAAATGTGAAAAACTTTCTCGACCAAATGGTTAAAAAGATGCAAAATTTTAAATTATATGATATAATTGGAAAGGCTTGAGCTTAATAAAAATATGAATGATACAAAAACCTAGACAATCGCAGTGATTAAGCTCTTTACGAAAAAATAAAATGAGTAAATAAAAAGAAAGGAAATACGTATGAACTCAATAAAAATATTAGCTACTGGAATGTATTTGCCTGAAAAAGAAATAGATAATGAATATTTTAATAAAAAGTTTGAACTAGAAGAAAATTGGATATACAAAAGAACAGGAATAGAAAAAAGATATTGGGTAGGAGAAGAAAGAACAGCTGACTTGGCAATAAAAGCAGTAGAAAATTTGATAAGCAGTAATGATGTAAATTTAGATAAAATTGGATTAATTGTTGTTGCATCAACAAACTTCGAAGACAGTATGCCAGGGATTTCTTTTGAGATACAAAAAAAGTTTGATATAGAAAAGTGCATTTGTATGGATTTGCTAGCAGGATGTTGTGGATATATTGATGCTATTGACATTGCAAGAAAATACATTGAATTAGACGATGTAGAAGAAGCTCTAGTTATTGGTGTTGAAAAATTATCGAAGTATTTAGATAAAAATGATATTAATACAGCAATTTTACTAGGCGATGGTGCAGGAGCAACATTATTTGGAAAAGCTGAAAATAAAATGTATGCTAGTAACATACAAAGTATTGGGCAAAATGGAGATATACTTACTAGCTTGGAGAACCAAAACATACAAATGGATGGCAAAAAAGTATATAAATTTGCAACAACAAAAGTGTCGAATAATATAAAAGAGTTATTGAACGAGACTAACTTGGAAGTTTCACAAATAAAATATATAGTTCCACATCAATCTAACCTAAAAATTCTACAAAGTATAGAAGAAAAGATAGGAGCTAGCCCAGAGCAGATATATATAAATATTTCTCAGGTTGGAAATACATTTAATGCAAGTATTCCAATAGCATTGGACGAAATAATAAAAAAGAATTTACTTAAAGAAAACGACAAAATAATTATAGCAGGTTATGGTGGAGGTCTTAATTTAGGAAGTATTTTGATTGAGATTTAAAAATTAGTGCATTAAGTTGTAAATCAACAAGACTTGTATAAAAGTAGTAATTTATATAATTACAAAACAAAAGTAATAAGTTGTTTTGAAAGAAAATACTTGTTCACTTTCAAGACAAAAAGAAAGGAATGAAAAATAATGAAAATAGGCTATATTTTTCCAGGTCAAGGAACACAAGTAATAGGAATGGGAAAAGATATATACGAAAAATACGAAGAGGCAAAACAAGTATATAAAAAAATAGACGAAGCTTTAAATGAAAATATCGAAGAGCTAACTTACGATAAAACTCAAGAAGAGTTAAATCAAACAAAAAACACACAAATTGCAATATATTCAATGAGTGTTGCAATCTTAGAGATACTAAATAATGCAGGAATAAAGCCAAAAGCAGCTGCAGGATTGAGCTTAGGTGAATACAGTGCACTTGCTTGCGCAAAAGCATTGTCAATAGAAGATGGAGCAAAAATAGTAAGAATCAGAGGAACTTTAATGCAAGACTTAGCACCAAAAGGCGATTGGGCAATGGCAGCAATTATAGGATTGGAAGACGACAAAGTAGAAGAAGCTTGTAATAAAGTAGAAAAAGGATTTGTAAGAGCAGTAAATTATAACTGCCCTGGCCAAGTGGTTGTATCTGGAGAGAAAGAAGCAGTATTACAAGCAATGGAGATTGCAAAAGAACTAGGTGCTAGAAAAGCAATAGAATTAAAAACATCAGGACCATTCCACACAGAAAAATTAAAAGAGGCTTCAGAAGCTTTAAGAAAAGAGTTAGAAAAAGTACAGTTTAGTGAATGTAAAATTCCAGTTATAAAGAACTTGGATGGAACACCTTATACAAAAAACGACAACAAAGTGGAGATTTTAGCAAACCACGTAATAAATCCAGTAAAATTTAGAAAATCAATTGAAACAATGATAGAAATGGGAATAGACACATTTGTTGAAATTGGACCAGGCAAGACTCTATCTGGATTTGTAAAAAAGGTAGCAAAAGAAAAAAATATTGAGCTAAATGTGCTTAACATAGAAAATGTAGAAACTTTAGAAAATGTGCTAGAAGTACTAAAAAAATAGAAAGGAAGAAGAAAAATGAGTGAGAATAAAGTAGCTTTAATTACAGGAGCAACAAGAGGTATAGGAAGGGAAATAGCGCTAGAGCTAGCTGCAAATGGATTCGATATTGCAGTAAATTATAGAAGCAAAAAGGACATACCAGAAGATTTAAAAAAGGAGATAGAAAGCCATAATGTAAGATGTGAATTTGTTCAGGCAGATGTATCAAATTTTGAACAATGCGAATCAATGGTAAAAGATGCAATAGATAAATTTGGAAGAATAGATGTTTTAGTAAACAATGCAGGTATTACAAGAGATGGACTAATTATGAGAATGAAAAAAGAAGATTTTGAAGCCGTAATAGATGTAAATCTAGTAGGAACATTTAATGTAACAAGAAATGTAATACCATATATGATAAAGCAAAGAAGCGGAAGAATAATAAGTTTATCTTCAGTAGTTGGTGTTGCAGGAAATGCAGGACAAACAAATTATTCTGCATCTAAAGCAGGAGTTATAGGATTTACAAAAAGTTTAGCAAAAGAAGTTGCAAGTAGAAATATTTTAGTAAATGCAGTTGCTCCTGGGTTTATAGACACAGATATGACAAAAGTATTATCAGATTCAGTAAAAGAAGGAATAAATGCACAAATACCATTAAGAAGAATGGGTTCACCAAGAGAAGTTGCAAAAGTTGTAAAATTCTTAGCATCAGAGGATAGCTCGTATGTTACAGGGCAGGTTATAAACATAGATGGTGGTATGGTAATGTAAATTCGGAAGATAATTGTTTTTGGCGTTGTTAAACTTCACATCGAAAATCCTCGACGTGCAAAAAGCACGCCTGCGGTTTTCTCGTTCGTTTGCCTAGCCAAAAAACAATTCTTTTCCGAATTAGGAGAAAAGTGCTAATATGTATAAGCACTGCTTGTTTCTTTTGAATTTTATAAGGAAAAGCAAATAGATAACAGAAAAAATCAATTTTAGGAGGAGTAAACAAAAAATGGAAAGAAGAGTAGTTATAACAGGACTTGGAGCTATAACTCCAGTAGGTAATAACACAGAAGAATTTTGGAAAAATATAAAAGCTGGAAAGTGTGGAATTGACGAAATCACAGCATTTGATACTACAAATTATAAAGTTAAACTAGCAGGAGAAGTAAAAAATTACAATCCAGAAGATTATTTTGACAAAAGAACTGCAAAAAGAATGGATAGATTTTCTCAATTTGCAATTATTGCTGCAAAAGAAGCTTGGGAAGATAGCAAATTAGATAAAGAAAAAGAGAATATGGAAAGAGTTGGAGTTATATTAGGTTCTGGAATAGGTGGACTAAATACAATGGAAAAAGATATAACTAACTTGGTAGAAAAAGGACCTGATAGAGTATCTCCTATGTTTATTCCAATGGCAATATGCAATATGGCAGCAGGAAATGTTGCAATTGAGCTAGGAATAAAAGGTGAGTCTATTTCTATGGTAACTGCTTGTGCAACAGGAACTCATTGTATAGGCGAAAGCTTTAGAATGATAAAAAATGGATATCAAGATATAGTTTTAGCAGGTGGAACAGAGGCATCAATTAATCCTATTGGTGTTGCAGGATTTACAAATATTAAAGCGCTTTCTCAAGCAACAGATAAAAATAGAGCAAGTATCCCATTTGATAAAGAAAGAAGTGGATTTGTAATGGGAGAAGGCGCAGGTGTAATAATATTAGAAGAGCTAGAACACGCAAAGGCAAGAGGAGCAAAAATATATGCAGAAATAGTTGGATATGGTGCAACATCAGATGCTTATCACATAACATCACCAGCTCCAGGAGGAGAAGGTGGAGCAAGAGCTATGAAAGTAGCTATGGAAGAAGCAGGTGTAAAACCAGAAGAGATTACATATATTAATGCACACGGAACATCTACACATTTAAACGATTCTTGCGAAACTATGGCTATAAAGACAGCCTTAGGAGAAGCAGCAAGTAAAGTAATGGTAAGCTCAACAAAGAGTAATACTGGACATTTATTAGGAGCAGCTGGAGGAGTAGAAGCAATAGTTTGTTGTAAAGCAATAGAAGATAATTTTGTACCAGCTACAATTAATTACAAAGTTCCAGACGAAGAATGTGACTTAGATGTAGTGCCAAATGAAGGAAGAAATGTAGAAGTGAAATATGCAATGTCAAATTCACTTGGATTTGGTGGACATAATGCAACAATACTTTTCAAAAAATATGAGTAAAAATTTATTAAATAAAATTTTTATTAGAGCGAAAATTCGCTCGAATGGAGGTTAAAATGAATTTTGAAGAAATTAAAAAATTAGTGAGTCTTATGGAAGAGTCAAAACTAAATGAACTAGAAGTTGAACTTCCTGATGGAACTAAAGTAGGTATGAAAAAAAACAATGCTAAACTAGAGAATACAACAGAAAATGTACAATATTTAACCATACCTAATCCAAATACTCAAATTGTAGAAACAAAAAAAGAAGAGCCACAAGAAGAATATAAAATTGTTAAATCTCCAATGGTTGGAACATTCTATTCAAAATCAGCACCAGACGCAAAACCATATGTAGAAGTTGGAAGCAAAGTAAAAAAAGGAGACATACTTTGCATCGTGGAAGCTATGAAATTAATGAACGAAATTGAATCAGAATTCGATGGAGAAATTGTAGAAGTTTGCGTAAAGGATGGAGAGATGGTGGATTTTGGCAAGCCTTTATTCAAACTAAAATAGTACAAATTAGAATTGTTTTTGGCGTTGTTAAACTTCACATCGAAAATCCTCAACGTGCAAAAAGCACGCCTGCGGTTTTCTCGTTTGTTTGCCTAGCCAAAAATCAATTCTAATTCGTACTAGTAACCAGTAAAAATGGCATCTTGCGTTGTTTCTTTTGAATTTTATGGGGAAAATATGCCATTTTTGCCTCGTTTTAAAATATAAATAATTTGGCGTTGTTAAACTTTATAAAAATTTAAAGGAGAAAGAAAATGTTAGATATAAATGAAATAATGAAAATAATTCCTCAAAGACCACCTTTTTTAATGATTGATAGGGTAGAGGAATATGTTCCAGGTCAAAGTTGTGTAGCATACAAGAATGTATGTATAAATGAGCCACATTTTCAAGGTCATTTTCCAGGTCAACCAATTATGCCAGGTGTGTTAATTGTTGAAGCATTAGCTCAAACAGGTGCAGTAGCAATTTTATCAATGGAAGAAAATAAAGGAAAAAATGCTTTGTTTGGAGGAATTGATAAATTGCGTTTCAAAAAACAAGTTATTCCTGGAGATGTATTAAAATTAGAAGTTAAGATAATTAAGCAAAAAGGACCAATAGGAGTTGGAGAAGCTATTGCAACAGTGGATGGAAAAGTTGCAGCAAAGGGTGAACTTACATTTGCGATAGTGTAATAACTTGTAAAATTTCGGAAAATTAAAACATAAAAGAGAGTGTAAAAAAAGAGTAAATAAAGAACATACAAAGAAATAGTGGCAAAGTAAATTAAATGTAGTGCAAAAATATAACTTAATGTAAAATAAGTAAAAAAGTTTTAGAGCAAAAATTTGTTCAACCGGAGGTTAAAATGTTAAAAAAAGTTTTAGTAGCAAACAGAGGGGAAATAGCTGTTAGAATAATTAGAGCTTGCAAAGAAATGAATATAAAAACAGTGGCAATTTATTCAGAAGCAGACAAAGATGCTTTACATACAAAACTTGCTGACGAAGCAGTTTGTGTAGGTCCAGCACCTTCAAACAAAAGCTATTTGAATATTCAAAACATATTAGAAGCAGCTTGTACAACAAACTGTGATAGTGTTCATCCTGGATTTGGTTTTTTATCAGAAAATGCAGGTTTTGCGAAGATGTGCGAAGAAAGCAATCTAAAATTTATAGGACCTTCATATAAAGTAATTGACTTAATGGGAAATAAATCACATAGTAAAGAATTAATGAAAAATGCTAAAGTCCCAGTAGTACCTGGTTCAGAAGGCTGCGTAGAAACAGTAAAAGAAGCAATAAATTGTGCAAGAGAAATAGGCTATCCAGTTTTACTTAAAGCATCTGCTGGTGGTGGGGGCAAAGGAATAAGAAAAGTAGAAATTGAATCTGAAATGGAAAATGCCTTTAACCTTGTAAAGCAAGAAGCAAAAGCATCATTTAACGACGATGCAATCTATATAGAAAAATTTATTGTAAATCCTAGACACGTTGAAATTCAAGTATTAGCAGACGAATGTGGAAATGTAGTTCATTTAGGAGAAAGAGATTGTTCAGTTCAAAGAAGAAATCAAAAAATCCTAGAAGAAAGCCCTTCAATGGCAATAGATAATGAGTTAAGAGAAAAAATGGGAAAAGCAGCAATTAGAGCAGTAAAAGCATCAGGCTATACAAATGCTGGAACAATAGAATTTTTAGTAGATAAAGACAAAAATTTTTATTTTATGGAAATGAATACAAGAATACAAGTAGAACATCCGGTAACAGAAATGGTTACAGGAGTAGACATCGTAAAAGAACAAATAAAAATAGCATCTGGAGAACCACTTGGATTTACACAAAAAGACATTGTACAAAGAGGATGGGCAATAGAGTGTAGAATAAATGCAGAAAATCCAGATAAGAACTTTAGACCTTGCCCAGGAAAAATAACAGAACTAAACCTTCCAGGTGGAAATGGTGTAAGAATAGATACTGCTGTATATACAGGATACACAATACCACCAATGTACGACTCTATGATTGCAAAACTTATTGTTCACGCCGAAAATAGAAATGCTGCTATTGCAAAAATGAAAAGAGCGTTAGAAGAATGTGTAATAGAGGGAATTGATACAAATATAGACTTTTTATTTAGAATATTATCAAATGAACATTTTGTAAATAACGATTATGACACATCTTTTGTAGAGAAATATATGTAGAAGTAAAGGTTGAAAAAGAAAATTATAATTTTTTTCAACCAGAACTGTGTCTTAAGAGAGGAATGTGAGTAAAAGTGGTTATTGATAAAATAAAGAAAAGAATTGAATATGAGCAAGAGTCAAATGGAGAAGAAAAACAAGAACATAGAAGTGACATACCAGTTGGTAAATGGGTAAAATGCAATAAGTGCAAATCTATTTTATATAAAGAAGATTTACATAAGAATTATAGCATTTGCCCAAACTGCGGTAATCATTTTAGATTATCTAGCAGAAGAAGAGTAGACCAAATTATTGATGCTGGGACTTTTGAAGAATTTAAGTTAAATATAACTACTGACAACCCATTAAAAATGGATGACTACATAAAAAAATTAGAAACATTAAAAGAAAAAACAAGTCTAGACGAAGCCGTAAAATGTGGAACAGGGAAGATTAATGGAGAAAAAGTAGTAATTGCTGTAATGGATAGCAATTTTATGATGGGAAGTATGGGAAAAGTAGTAGGAGAAAAAATAACCTATTCAATAGAAAAAGCAATAGAACTAAAACTACCTATTATAATATTTTGTGCATCAGGAGGAGCCAGAATGCAAGAGGGGATTGTTTCTTTAATGCAGATGGCAAAGACTTCAGCAGCAATAGAAAGGCTAAATAAAGCAGGAAATTTATACATTTCTGTACTTACAGACCCTACTTATGGAGGAGTTACAGCAAGTTTTGCAAGCCTAGGAGATATAATCTTGGCAGAACCTAATGCAATGATTGGGTTTGCTGGACAAAGAGTAATAAAACAAACTATTGGAGAGGAATTACCAGAAGGGTTCCAAACAGCAGAATTTTTATTAGAACACGGTTTTGTAGACAAAGTTGTAAACAGAAAAGAAATGAAGGATATTTTGTATAGACTGTTGCTTTTAAATAAGAAGTAGATTATAAGTTAAGACTAATAAAATTTGTAAGAAATTCTGAGGAGAAAGGAATATTAAAAAGGAAGTAGATAACATATTTTTAATTTTTATTTACGTCCCCCAACAGCGAACAAACTGTAAATCTCAACATTCGTTTCGATAACAGTTTGTACCTTGTCGGTCCCCACCTTAAGACTTCAATAAAAATAAAAAATATGTTATCTACTCCCTATATAGAATAAGATGTTCTATAATAATATAATAAAAGAAAGGACTGTGAAGAAAATGTCGAAAGTGACTGCTTGGGAAAGAGTAAAGATTGCAAGAGAGCCAGATAGACCAACTGCTTTGGATTATATAGAAGATATATTTGACGAATTTATTGAGCTATGTGGAGATAGGTATTTTAAAGACGATAAATCAATAGTATGTGGACTTGGAAATATAGGAAAACAAAACTATACAATAGTTGCAGAGCAAAAGGGAAGAAATACCAAAGAAAATATTGATAGAAATTTTGGTATGCCTAACCCAGAAGCATATAGAAAAGCACTAAGATTCATGAAGCAAGCAGAAAAGTTTAATAGACCTATTGTAACATTTATTGATACAAAAGGGGCATATCCAGGAATAGAAGCAGAACAAAGAGGTCAAGGAGAAGCAATTGCAAGAAATTTAATGGAAATGTCTGATTTAAAAGTTCCAATTATTGCAATAGTAATTGGAGAAGGCTCGAGCGGTGGGGCTTTGGCAATAGGAGTAGGAGACAGAATTTTAATGCTAGAAAATGCAGTATATTCTATTTTATCTCCAGAAGGATATGCAAGTATTTTGTGGAAAGATAGTTCAAGAGCAGAAGAAGCCGCAGAAAAAATGAGGCTTACTGCAAAAGATTTATTAGACTTAGGCGTAATTGACGAAGTTTTAAAAGAACCAAATGGAAATGCAAAAACGGATATTGAAAAAATGTCAGAAGCAATAAAGAAAAGAATAGTTGCATTAACTAAAGAACTAAAGGATTTAGATGTAAACGAATTAGTAGAAAAAAGATATGAAAAGTTTAGAAATATGTAAAAACTATAATATATTTGTTACTGCCTAAGTGTAAAAATAGATGTATAAAGTCCGTTCCATCTTGCTGGAAGATATATATTGTGTTCTACAAGTATTCGAACAAAATATATATCTTCCACGTGGAACTACATTAGCATAATAAATTATGATAGTATTTTATAATGAACAGTAAAGTATAAAAATTAAGGAGGAAGAAAAATGTTATTAGAAAATAAAACAGTATTAATAATGGGAATTAGAAATAAGTGGAGTATTGCTTGGGGAGCTGCAAGGTCAGCAGCAGATAATGGAGCAAAGGTATTATTTACATTTATGGGAGAGGAGAATAGAGAAAAAATAGAAGATTTAATCTCTGAAATTCCAAATGCAAAGGCTTATGAATGTGATGCTTCAAGCGACGACAAAATAAAAGAATGCTTTGAAAAAATAAAAACAAACTATGGAAAATTAGATGGAATTTTACATAGTATTGCACACGCAAATACAGAAGATTTAAGAAATGATTTTATAACAACAAGTAGAGAAGGATTTTCACACGCAAATGATGTAAGTGCATACTCATTTGTTGCAGTTGCAAGAATAGCAGACGAATTAGATATGTTAAGCGATGGAGCAAGTTTAGTGTCTTTAACATATTATGGTTCTAGCAAAGTGCTTCCAGGATATAATGTAATGGGAGTTGCAAAAGCAGCGTTAGAGACAAGTGTTAGATATTTAGCAGATAATTTAGGAAAGAAAAATATTAGAGTAAATGCTGTATCAGCAGGACCAATAAAAACTCTATCAGCAAAAGGAATAAAAGACTTTGGAAGCATTTTAGACGTTGTGGAAGAAAAAGCACCACTTAGAAGAAATGTTACAACAGAAGAAGTAGGAGATGTTGTATCTTTCTTATTTAGCAAAATGTCTTCAGCAATAACAGGACAAATTATTTATGCAGATAACGGATACAATATAATGGGAATTTAAACAAATGGGACACTCCTTTTTGTTCAAGTTTTTGAACTTTTAGGAGTGTCCCATTTGTTCAAGTTTTGCTATTTTTCGTGTTCGTGACTATATTTTAATTTTGTTGCCATACCTCCTCTAATGTGTCTTTCTGCTTTATTTTCATCCAAAATGCTTCTTACTTCTTTAGCTAAATAAGGGTTTATTTTTTGTAATCTTTCGCTAACATCCTTGTGTACTGTACTTTTGCTTACTCCAAATTTTTTTGCTGCGCCTCTTACAGTATCTTTGCTATCTATTATATAATGTGCTAAATTAACTGCACGCTCTTCTATGTATAATTTTTCCAATTCTAAAAACCCCCCTAAGAAAACTATGTTTTGTAACATTGTATTCTTAGAAGAAGTCCATTAGAACTAAATGTTTTGTACATAATAATTCATAATCACTAATTTACATTATTCGACATAATATATACTAGCTGACTATTTATGTAGAGGTGAGAATGTTGAATAATGTAAAAAAAGGAGATATAGTTGCACGAAAATCACATAATAAAGATGTGGTTTTTGTTGTAGATTTAATAATAGAAAATAAAATAGCAATACTTACAGGAATAACAACAAGACTTAAAGCAGACAGTCCAATAGAAGACTTAGAAATAGTTGATAAAAAAGAAGTTATTAACATCTATAAAAGTATAGATGAAAAAATAGATAAAACATTATGTAATAAGGGAATTATAAAAAATAATTTTCTAAAACGAAGTGATAAAATAATATATACAGGAAGAATTTTACATTTAGATGGAGATAGAAAATACAGTGAAAAATCAAATATGTATTATAAAAAAATGGGGCTAAAAGCGGTAGTAAGAAATATTCCAGAAAACAGACAACCAAATGTTGTAAATACATTAATCGAAAGATACAGGCCTGATATATTAGTAGTAACTGGACACGATCGGAATGATAAAAGCTGGACGAGGCTATGAAGACATATATAATTATAGAAATTCTAGATATTTTGCTCAAACTGTAAGAACTGTAAGGAAGAATAGCCAAAATAAAAATTTGGTTATTTTTGCAGGTGCTTGTCAGAGCTATTATGAAGCGCTAATTGAAGCAGGAGCAAATTTTGCATCTTCTCCAGCTAGGATTTTGATAGATTTTGTAGATCCACTTGTAGTAGCAGAAAAAGTTGCTACTACGGATTCTAGTAAATTTTTGACAATTCAAGATATAGAAAATGACTTAAGAGATGGTGAAAGAGGTATAAATCGGAATTGGAGCAAGTGGAAAAAAGAAAGTTTTGCAAATGTAACAATAGTGTTACAAAAATGTAAAGAAAATGTAATATTCTGGAAAAATGTTGACAAATTCTTACAGCCAAGTGCAATACACAAAATCGACAGATAGCGACCTGTTTTGACTTCGAGGTTTTTTTGTGATATTATTTGCGTAATATTATAGAAGTAGGTGATTAAATGATTTGCCAAAAGGATATTACAAACTTAAAAACAGATATTGATGAAAAAATAGGACAAAAAATCATTGTCAAAGGTTCATTAGGAAGGAGTAAATCGTTTGAAAAAGAAGCTACTATTGAAAAAGCTTACCCAAATTTATTTGTAATTAAATTTGAAGAAAATAATAGAAACGTAAGTTATAGTTATACAGATATATTAACTAGAACAATAGAAGTAGATGTCTTTGACGGTAATGGATATAGTCCATTAATACCACCACTTTCACCAGTTCAAGCTTAAGATTATTAAATAGAAAAATATAAGTTTAAACTGTTTAAATAAAAGATATTAATCGTAAGCACATTTGAATGTAACAAGAACAAACTTAAAACAATAAATGTTTAAGGTTAGTGAATTTAATGAATTATACGAAATTAAATTAAAAGTAAATAAAATATTAAATTGTTATATAATAAATCAAAAAATTCCTAGAAATAGGAATTTTTTTTGACCCTCTTAATATATATTAGTAACAAGAAATTTAAGGAGGGATATAGATGGCAATAGAAACTACAAGAGATAATGTGTGTATAAATCACATTGTTGCCCAGAAAACAGAGAATGTTATAGTCGAGGGAGACAGCATAATACCTGACATAAAGCCAGATATAATAAATTCAATAAACACAAATGGTATTGTTTGCATTTATAAAAAAGAAGTAAACGAAGGAAAAGTTAGACTAGATGGATGTGTGGATACTTACATAACATATTTAGCAGATAGTGAACAAAACAATATTAGAAGTTTAAATGTAAATTTGGATTTTACACAAATCATTGATGTAGAAAAAGCAACTCCAGAATTAAATTTAGAAACAGATGTTAAGCTTAAAAATATTGAGTGCAAGGTAATAAACGGCAGAAAAATTGGATTAAAAGCGTTTCTTGAAATAAATATAAAGCTAACTTCAAATGAAGATATAGACATAATTAATAATGTAAATTTAAAAGGGGTTCAAATTTTAAATAAAAACTTAAATATAAATTCACTTATAGGAAGAGGAACAACAAAAACTTATGCAAAAGATACATTGCTAATAGATAATATAGATAACTTGTCAGAAGTTATGAAGGTGGACTTAAGAATTTCAAACAAAGATGTAAAAATAAGCTATAATAAAGTTTTGGCAAAAGCAGACTTGGAAGTAAGATTATTATACTTAACAGAAGATAATAGAATAAATTCGGTAGAAAGTACAATACCAGTTATGGGATTTATTGATATACCAAATGTATCAGAAGAAAATTTTTGTGATACAAAATATGAAATAAGAAATGTGGTAGTAAAGCCAAACAATGTAGAAGATCATTCTGTATATATAGAAGTGGAACTAGAAATATATTGCGAAGTATATAAAAATCAAGAAATAAATCTTATACAAGATTTATATTGTCCAAAAACTAATATATTATTTACTCAAAAACAGATAAATATAATTCAAAAAAGAGAAACTAAACAAGCTACTTGCAATATTCGTGAAACACAGCAAGTGCCAGAGATTGGGTCAAACAAAATATATGATGTAGAGGTAAATGTAGAGATAGCTAAAAAGCAAGTTCTAAATGATAGAATTGTTTTTGAAGGAGAGCTAAAACTAAATTATATTTTCAACTATAATGACGAAATAAGCACAAAAAGTACAACAATTCCTTTTGAGTTTACAATGGACTTTCCAGGAGTAATGCAAAACTCTAATATAGAAGTTGATACTGACATTGGAACAAAAGATTTTATAATTACAGCGGATGGAAGCATCGATGTAAAAATAGACATTATATTTAGTGCTACTCAAATGCAAAATGCGCAAATAAATATAATTGACGATATAAAAGAAGACGAAAATAGAAGTTGCAATACTTGTAGTTTAGTTATATATTATGTAAAAGAAGGGGACACTTTGTGGAAAGTGGCAAAGAAATTTGGAAGCACAGTAGACGAAATTGCAAGGATTAATGGAATAGAAAATAGAGATAAGTTAAATGTAGCACAACAACTATTTATTCCTAGATATAATGGATAGAAAAAACGAAAAAATATTTAGTAGATATAGAATTAAGTTAATAAACCTAAATAAAATAAACCTACAAAATAAAAATGTAGTTAAACTAATAAAGATAATCGCAATACTAACAATTGCGATTATTGTTTTTAAAGTAGCTATGGATGCAACCATTCCAATAATAAATGAGCAATGTAAAACAATGGCAAAATCTATTGCTACAAAGATTTCCAATGAAGAAGCAACTAGAGTTATGGCAGATTATGAATATGAAGATTTTTGCAGAGTAGAAAAAGACGAAAACAATAACATAAAAATGATTGGAATAAATATGATAACAATAAATAAAATTATTTCTGATATACCTGTATTAATGCAGCAAGAATTAGAAAAAGAAGAAAATAATACATTCACAATAAAACTTCGGGAGCTTTACAGGTAGTAAGTTTTTTGCAGGACTAGGACCAGATATAAAAATAAAAATGATGACGGACGGAACGGTAGAAACAGACTTAAGAACAGAATTTGTGGAAGCGGAAATAAATCAAACACTGCATAGGATTTATTTAGAGGTAAGATGTAATGTAAACATACTAACTCCATATGATACAATTTCAGAAACAATTACAAACCAAGTTCTTTTAACAGAGGGGGTAATAATAGGCAATATACCAGATACTTATTATAACTTGGAAGGCTTAAATAATGACCAGTTGATGGAAATGATTGAGTAGGGGCAAAATGGTTCAATAGGATGTTACAATTCACAGCTTGAAATGAAAAACATACATTGTTGCTATAAAATAAGGCTGTGAATCGTAACAAAAGATAAAAAACAATGACGCCATTTTTGAGAATTTTCAATTTATAGGTTTACAATAGATATGTCACACCTAATAAAAAAATAAAAAGAGGAAATA
>CAKNRV010000037.1 GCA_930991035.1 uncultured Clostridium sp.
ATTTCTTCTTTTTTTATATTCGCTGGGCAGTCTGTCTCTCTCTCTCTCTTACAGCACCAACGGTTTTATCTGTTTTTGCATTTGTTTCTTCTTTTCTTTCCATCGCTTGTTTCTCTTCCTTTCTACATTAATTTTATTTTATAGTTTAATCATTAATAATAGAATTACAAAATTTTATAAACTTTCTATTTTTTCTTTGCTTAGTCCTGTTACTTTTTCTATTATTTCTATATTAATTCCTTCTCTCTTTAGTTTTTTTGCCATTTCTTCTTTTTCTTCTTTTTTTCCTTGTTCAATTCCAGCTTTTCTTCCAACTTTTTCTCCCTCTTTAAGTCCAGCCTTTTTTCCAATCTCTTCTCCTTCTTCCTTGCCTTGCTCTGTTGCCATTTGTATATTCACATTATAATCCCATATTGCTAATTTTCTATTAAATGCCTCCCATCTTTCTTTTTCGTCTGCACTCATTTCGTCTAGGTCTTCTACAACTTTTTCTATTGTCTTATTTTCTTTGCTTACCATTTCTACTTTATCCTCCTCTCCTACTATTAGCCACAGCCATTGCTCTAGCTTGCTACTTATTCCTGGATTCTTTTTTAAGAATTTTTTTAATTCTATGTAATGGTATTCTACTTTATATGTTAACACTTCTTGCTCTTTTTCATACCCCATATCTACGTACTTTTCTGGTTCTGCTTTTTCAAATTTCAAATGTGCTATACTATGATATGCATTTCTTCTTAGCAGATTTTCTCCTAGTAAGTTTATTGATATAAATCTCTTTAGTATTTTATAATTGTCTCCAATTCTTAGTTGTTCTCCTATTACTCTAGAAGAATATGTTATGTTTCTGTCTATCATTGTGTTTACATTTGATACTTGCATCTCGATATTCACAATTGTATCGTCATTCATATATGCTCGTATGTCTAGCACTCCTAGCTTTTCGTCTTTGTAATTTTTTGATATTTCTGGATTTGTTACCACTATTGTTTTTATCTTTTCATCTAATATTGCTTCTGTTAGCTCCTTTAATTCTGTATTGTTCTCTGGTTTTGCAAATATTCTCTTAAATACATAGTCATTTTTCAAATCCAGTCTTCCTGTATCCGGTACAGGTCTTGTTAAATTTTCTTCCATTCATTTTCCTCCTTTATTTTATCAAATAAATTATTTGATATCAATACTTTTTCTTTTAATTTTATACTTTGTTATTTTTAACTGCATTTAATTATTCAAATTGAATTTACTTTACAGGATCGCATTTATCTTTTCACTTGGCTCTTTCCTATTTTGCTGTTACTTTTGGGTATTATACGATTTTAAGTTCTTTGAAAGAGTTTTTAAATTTTTTTACTTTAAAGAGATTATTTTAACTTTATACAGAATTATAAATTTTCTGAAAATTTAATAGGAGTTATAAATTCTAAGTTAGAAAATAAATTCTTTTAATATATTCGCATAAATTTTATCGACTACAAAATTAACATATAAAATTAATTTGAAATAAATATATATTTCTGATTAAGCTCTAAGCATTTTTTATTATTTTTCTAATTTATTCTATTAATTTGCAAGGATTATGCAAAGATATAAAATTTCAAGAATTAAAAGTTATTGATTCAAAAAACTTATCTGAAATTTATTATGTTTAATTATATATCACATTTATTACTATATTGCAACATAAATCGTTCGACATAATTCGACAAAGTATAGGTTATATCTGAATAAAAAGAACATATATATCATAAAGAACTTAAACAAAAAAAAGTGTCCCAAACGTTCAAAAACTTGAACCAAAGGCAGTAGTCCCTTTTGTTCAAGTTTTTTGGCTGTTATTCTACTATTTTTCTTTTTCTGATATCCGGACACTTTTTTTAAAAGAAGATCATAGACATATTATTTGTCTAAGACCTTCTTCTTCTCATATTTTATTGTCGTCTTTTTTAGCCATATATATTGTATAAAAGCATTCCTTCCTGTATAATTTGTTTGACCCAATATTTTTACAAAATATAACTAAGGAGGAATGCTTTATGAAATTATATTATAATCAAGATAAAATTGCAACTAACTTTAAAAAATTTTTTATTAATATTTTTTCTCTCTAAACCTCTTCTTAATTCTCTTGTTTTCCTCATTACTGGTATGTTATCTGCTGAATCTGTCGTTTCTTCTGATATTGTCAGAAAATTAAAAGATCATTTCTCTTCTATTGCTCCCGAGTCTGCTGAACGTCATTTTAGACGTTTCTTTCGCTCTTTTTCTTCTTTCGCTTACTCTTTTTTTGAGGTTTTTATTTCTTTTATTATTTCTCGCTTCACCTGTAAACATTCTGATAACAAAATTTTTATCTCCCTTGACCATATGTTCTGTAAAAACAAATTTACTATCCTTCTTTTCTCTCTTCGTATTGGTAGGCAAGGCATCCCTATTTGGTTTCGTTGTTTTAAAGGCAAACATAATTCTTATGCTTACTCTATCGACCTCATTAAACAGGGTATCTCTTTCTCTGCCAATCTTTTTAAAGATAAACACTACCACATTTGTTTCTTAGCTGATAGGTGGTTCCCTATTATTGATATTTTACAGCATATTCAAGACATTGGCTGTTTCTATTGCTTTCGTGCTAAATCTTTCTTCTCCTTTTCTTTCTTTAATTCTGCTGGCAAACTTGTTTCTAAACATCTTAGAGATATTTCTCCTCTTAAATATTCTGCTAAAGTTCTTCCTAATGTTCTTTTTACTAGAAAATTATTTAAAACTAATATTGTTGTTTCCAACTATTCTAATACCTCTGACCCTTGGTTCCTTATTACTAATGATAATACTTCTCGTGCTGTTAGAAATTATTCATATCGTTTTGGCTCTATTGAATGTATTTTTAAGTCTCAAAAGTCTAATGGCTTTAGGTTTGAATCTACTAACACTCAAAAAATTGAACATTTTATTTCTCTTTATACTGTTATGTGTATTGCTCTCGTTTGGCTTACTATTATCGGCTCTGATTACGTTAAAAACAAACACCACTATCACATTAAAATCCGTGATACAAGAAAGCACCGTGATAACTCTACTTCTAGGCTATTTTCTCTTTTCAATCTTGGTCTTACTATTTTTAATCTTTGCTACTACAATTCTCTTGATTTCATTTTGAAGTTTGATTTTGTCCTGTATGACTTGTAATTTCTACGTATGGTTTCCCTTTTCAAGTAGAATTTTTCTTCTACTTTTATTTTTCACGCTCTATTGGAAAAGAAATACGAAGTTTTCCTAATTTCCTTCGTATTTCTTCTCTTTGGGTCGCATTTTTTCTCTTTTTTCCTTTGCTACTCTAGGCTTTCATTAATTCTGTCCGAGTGTTAAAATCTAACTGTGTAATTTCAAAAAAGGAAATTTTTGAAATTACACAGTTAGATTTTAACACTCCTCCACATTTACTCTATTTTTCTATATTTCGGCTCAACCTACGATTTTCCAAATATCCGCATCTACCTCTTCCAATCGGATTTCAGATTTTAGACAAACTAGGGGACGAATGCCTACATCTCCAGTACCGGTATAACCGCCACTTATCCACAAGTCCGCTATATCGTGCATAGAACAAAACTTGGTTGTACTCAGCCGAAGGAGAAGCGAGCCACATACCCAAAGCAGTAGAACTGTCTGAGTTTATGTAGATTCCATTAAGTTCATCTTGTATTAAGCCACTTACACTGATACCGTATGAACCGTCACTCCATTTTATTTGGTAACCATATTGATTTACGCTATCACATTGCAAATATCTGCTTGGATGTGTGTCTTGGTATGATGCACAGAACATCTCTAATGTCGGTCCTCCTATTGCATATTCTGCATTTTCTCCTCTATCTCCATAATAACTACTCCATACGTTTGTATCCATTAAGTATGCTACTGCTTTCATATTGTTATTTTCACTTGTTCCATAGCTACTATCTAAATATGTGTCTAGCCATTTTCTTGCTGAATTGCTTGCTCCTATATCACTTCCTCCTGTGTAATCATTTACTACATTTGTAAAGCCTATCCATCGGCGACCTAAACTACTGATTGGTGTTCCTCCCTTTCCATTTGGAGCATCTGCTGGTTCTATGTAATCGTCTGCTATTAAGTATACATTGTTCTCGTCTGCATAAAATATTCTCCACGTTTCTACTGAATTTCTTGTTTCATTATACCCAATTACCTCGTCTCCATATGTATTGGCTGCGTCTGCTTTTATCTCTGCTGCACTTAGTCCTTTTGGTTGTTCTATTTCTTCGTCTTCTGCCATCATATTAGCATATTCTTGTGCTAATTGGTTCATTTTTTCACTTTCTGTTAATGTTGAATTCTCTGCCATATCTTTTGCTTGCTCTGCTTGTCTTAGTAACCCATCATCTCCTAGTGCTGCATTTATGGTTACACCTGCTAAGATTATTATTATAAGTATCGTTACCGCCAATGTTATTATTGTTATTCCCGAATTATTTCTTACATCTAACATTCTTTCTAGCTTTCCCTCTTTCTCTTTAGTTTGTTTCTTAGTCTCTATCAACTGCACATTGTAATTAAGCTTACTTATCTTTTCTCTTCTTTGTTTCTCCACTACTTTTTCCTCCTCGTTTTTATTTGTTTTTATTATTACCAACTTTTTTCCTTTTTATACACCTTGTTGTACAATTTTTGCTTTTATTTTCTCATTTTGGATTAAATCGGTTTATTCAGTACAATTTATATTCTTGTATAATAAAATCTATTTTTATTATACTTTGTGCTGTACTTTTAGTACGCTCTTATTGTATACTATTCGTATTTGTTTTGCAAGATGTTATTTCATTTTTATTTTGTTTAAAACATAATATATCTGTAAGCTCGATGGAACAGACTTTAAACATCTTTTTATGTTTAAGCAACTAAATTTATAAAAAACACAAAAAGGATAGACCATTTTGCAAAAGTTTTGTACAGATGTAGTTGTTATGCATAACTTGCATCTTTTTTATAACTCTATACTCTGCTTTTGCCAAACAGTCCCTCCTTTTTTATATATTTTTTATTTTCTATTTTATAAAATTTATATGTTTTTTTTAAGTTCTTGACCTTTAAACTAAAAACGTCTGTTTTTAGCTCTCCTTCTCTCTCTCTCTCTCTCTCTTACAACGCCAACGGTTTCAAGCATTTTTATCATTTCTCCTTTGTCTTTTTGTTCTTCTTGTTTATATTTACTTTTTCTATTGCATCTTTATTTTACATTAAACCTTTTTCTTTTGCAATACTATTTGTCCAATTTTTTTCAATAATTTTATTAGAATAAGCTGTAATTTGCGACATAAACTTATATTAAAAATTACATTTTTAGAATCTTAACTATTTTTATACTATATCTATAAGGAGGTGACTGTAATGCGTTGTATTTTCTTATCTTTGCAACGAAATATTTTACCTTTGTTTTTTGTTCTGCTTGCAGTATGTTTTGTTATATTTTCTAGGTCTAACCTCACGGCTGCAACAAATGGACTTACACTTTGGGCTACTTGTGTTGTTCCTTCCCTATTTCCGTTTTTCGTTATATCAAACCTACTCTCACAAACAAAAGTAGTAAGTTTTGTAGGCAAGTTATTGGATAAACTTATGCGACCTCTATTTAATGTCCCCGGAATTGGTGGGTTTGCATTTGTTATGGGGCTAATTAGTGGCTATCCTGTTGGCGCAAAAGTGGTTTCGGATTTTAGAGAACAAGGTTTGGTTACCAAAGACGAAGGAGAACGAATGCTTGCTTTTACAAACAATTCTGGTCCTTTGTTTATTATAAGCAGTGTGGGAATTAGCCTTTTGGGAGACACTACAACTGGCTTGCTACTTCTTTGCACACATATTCTTGCTTGTGTTACAGTTGGTATTTTGCTTGGCAAATTTTCAAAAAAATCGGATGAAGAGTTTAGAAGAAGGAATTTGTTAAAAGGAACTAACTATAAATATAAAGATAGTAATTTTAAAGTAGGATATACAAAAACGTACTCTATAAATAAAAAAGAAGATACATATTCTAATAAAAAATATAATACGACTGCAAATGCACGCACAAACAAGCAAAAATCAACACCTAATTTCCACAATGTCACATTAAAAAACTTAGGCGAGGTATTGGGCAATAGCATTAACAGTAGTATTTCCACAATACTTATGATAGGCGGTTTTGTTGTAATATTTTCTGTTATAATTTCTATACTAAATCAAACAGGTGCATTAACTGCAATAAGCAAGCTATTCTATCCAGTTTTAGCATTTTTAGGTTTTAATTATAACTTTGCCGAACCATTGATTTCTGGAATTATAGAGCTTACAAACGGAGTAAACTTAGTCTCTGGAATACATACTAAAATGATTTCGCAAAACATTATTTTGTGTGCCTTTTTACTTGGTTTTGGTGGATTTTCTGTTTTGTTACAGGTTTGGAGCATTATTGCCAAAACAGATTTATCTATAAAAAAGTATGCGATTGGTAAATTTTTGCAGGGAATTTGTGCCGCTTGTTATACTTTTTTGGCTTTAAAATTTATCCCTTTTATTAATTTAGATGTTGTGCAAACCAGCTCGTCTATACCTCAAAATGGAATTGAACTTTTGTCAAATTCAACTGCAACTGAAAGTGGAATAAACTTTTTATCTTCATCTACCACAACTGAATTTTTACAATCGTTTTTCTACGATTTTGGTATTTTTGTGTTACTTTTATTTGCTGTGCTTACTATATTTCATATTTTTAGGAAAGTTTATGATAAAGTATTAAGTTAAAAAACTTAATGGTCTTCTATTATTGCACAATTTTTTGACGAAGCAATAAATGTTTGAGTTTTATGTTTCGTCATATTATAATTAAGTCTAACTTTGCCTTTCATATTTTGTTTTTTGTTGAATATATTTTAAAGAAGATATTTGTATAGGAGTGATTGTTTATGGATAGAACTGCTGATAATATGAATAATTTTTATGGTATGCCACCATATAATTATGATAATAATTTTGACCCTAATATGGGTATGGGAGATAATCCGATGTTTAACCCTATTATGCAGTATGAGCAGGCGTATATGTATTATAGGTATTTGACTCAGCAAGTGGAGTATAAGATTAAGTGCAAGGAATATGATAAGTTGTGCAATGTGTCTGGGAAGAGCGAAAGTGGCAGGAGGGAATAACGTGTTAAATATAAAAATAGCGTATCTCTTATCCTTAGAAATACGCTATTTTATAAATTTTGGTAGCGAGAGGGAGATTCGAACTCTCGACCCACTGGGTATGAACCAGTTGCTCTAGCCAACTGAGCTATCTCGCCATATGTTTTTTGCACAAGTAAAATTATAAAGGTTTTTGTAGCATTTGTCAAGTGGTATATTATATTTTTCTCTTGAACTTTAAATAAGTATAATGCTATGTATACTTTTTAAATATACATAGCATCTTATTTACCTGCTAGCATATTAAATCTCAAACTTTTTAGTCTCCGATCTCTCTATCGTGTTGCTTTTCTTTATTTTCAACCGTTTTTTCCTTATTATTTTCTGCTTTATTTTTATTTAGTTGCTCTTTTGTTACTTTTGTTTCTTCTAAAATTTTCTTTCTTTGCGCTCTAGTTTGATTACCATAATTGGCAAATTTTTTGTCTATCTCTTCACTTGATTTTGCTAATTCTGCTTCTATATCATTTGTCGAATTGCTGTCTAATTCTTGTTCTTCATCGTCTACTTGTGTTATCATTCTTTTTAAGAACTTAAATCCAATTACTGGAATTCCCATTTTTTTCACCTCATTTTCTGTAATCATTAAACTCTATGTTATATTCGTTCTTTTATATATTTAGTAGCATATTGTATATACTATTTTCTCAAAACAAACTACACATCTATTTTAACATATTTTTACAGAAAAATCAAGCTTTAGCCCATATAGTCTCTTAGTTTCTTGCTTCTGCTTGGGTGTCTTAGTTTTCTTAAAGCTTTTGCTTCTATTTGTCTTATTCTTTCTCTTGTTACATCAAATTGTTTTCCAACTTCTTCTAGTGTTCTTGCTTTTCCGTCTTCTAAGCCAAATCTAAGTTTTAATACCATTGCTTCTCTTGGTGTTAGTGTGTCCATTACTTCTTCTAGTTGTTCTCTTAAAAGTGTGTGTGCTGCTGAGTCTTGTGGTGCTGGGCTATCTTCATCTTGTATAAAGTCTCCTAAGTGGCTATCTTCTTCTTCGCCTATTGGTGTTTCCAAAGATACTGGGTCTTGTGCTATTTTTTGTATTTCCATAACTTTATCAACGCTTATTTCCATTTCTTTTGCAATTTCTTCTGGAGTTGGCTCACGTCCATTTTGTTGTAATAGTTGTCTTGATGTACGTATTAATTTATTTATTGTTTCTACCATATGCACTGGTATTCTTATTGTTCTTGCTTGGTCTGCAATTGCTCTTGTTATAGCTTGTCTAATCCACCAAGTTGCATAGGTACTAAATTTGAATCCTTTGTTGTAATCAAATTTTTCTACTGCTTTTATTAATCCCATATTTCCTTCTTGGATTAAGTCTAAGAACAACATTCCTCTTCCTACATATTTTTTTGCTATACTTACAACTAATCTAAGGTTAGATTCTGCTAGTTTTTTCTTTGCTTCTTCGTCTCCATTAACAATTTTTTGTGCCAAGTCTGCTTCTTCTTCAAATGTAAGAAGTGGTATTTTTCCAATTTCTCTTAAATACATTCTAACAGGGTCATCTACACTAACACCTTCTATGTTAGTTACATCCATATCTTCTAATTTAATTTCTTCTACATTTTCTAAATCTTCTATATCAGGTTCTTCTAAATCGTCATTTAGGTCAACTCCCAAATCTTCAAAAGCATCAAAAACCTTATCTATCTCTTCTGGGTTTGTATCGTCAAGTTCAGTAGCTAGTTCCCCATAAGTTATTTTTCCATTTTCTTTTGCCTTCTCTATTATTTTTTGAACTTTTTCATCAGAAATTTCAGATTCTATTTTTCCATCATTTTTATTGTCTTTTTTTGTTTCAATCTCTTTTTTATTTTCTTCCTTTTTTACTTTTTCACTATCAAGCTTCTTTTTATCTTCTTTTTCTATATTTTTTTCAACTCTAGCCTTTGGTTTATTGTTTTTTGCTATCTCTGTTTCTTCGTTTTTTATTTTGGCTTTTTCTGATTTATTCATTATATTACCCCCTACTAAATTTTACATTTTTAGATAATGTTTTCTTTATATATTGGTAGTTACCTTTACACTATCTTATTTATTATTTGGATAATTCTCCTATAAATTATAGGAAATCTCTAATTATTTTACTTTTGCCAATCTTAATATTACTTCGTTTAATTTTACTTCTAAATCCCTTACTTCTTCTGCTGTCTTACCTTCTGTGTTTTCTAATTGTTTTAACAAACTATTTCTATAATTAATTAGTTTTTCTTTATTATATATGTTTAATAAATCTTCTATACATTTATTTATATCTATTATTCCAAAATCTTCTGCCATTATTCCTGATAAATAATTTATTATTTTTTCGTCTTCAAATAAATCTAATATATCACCCGTTTTTCCACTGGCATATTGTTCATATATTTTAGAAATTATTTGTTTATTTGTTTCAGATTTTATATCTTCTACCTTTATTATATCTTTTATTGCATTATAACTTTCTTGAGGATAGTTTACTAGAATGTATATAACTGTTTTTTCTCTTTTTAATGTTGCTTCGTCAATTTTTTCTAAATTATCTTTGCTTAAAAAGCTTTTTATAGGTGCTTTTTCAACAGGCTTTTTAGAATTTGTATTGTTTCTGCTATATATTAACTTATTTACTTCTGCATAAATTGCTTCTTTTGATATTTTATATTCTTGTGATATTTTATCTATGTATACTTCTTTTTCTATGTCATTATCTACTTTTGCCAAAATTTGGGCAATTTCATTTAAAAATTTTATTTTGTCATTAACATTTTCTATATTCAAATTTTGTTTTAGAATTTTAACTTTAAATTCAACCAATGATATTGCAGAGTCAACACATTTTTGAAATCTTTCTGGACCGTATTTTATAACAAATTCGTCTGGATCTTTTGCTCCATAAATTTGCAAAATTCTAATGTCACATCCCATATTTTGAAGTATTTCTAATCCTCTTAATGTAGCTGCTTGTCCAGCTCCATCAGCATCATATCCTATTATTATTTGCTCACTATTTTTTCTAAGCAACCTTCCTTGCTGTTCTGTAAGTGCTGTTCCAAGTGATGCAACTACATTTGTGATTCCTCTTTGATACAAAGAAATAGCGTCCATATATCCTTCTACAATTATTATTTTCTTAGTATCTCCTTTTTTTGCAACATTTAATCCAAATAAATTTCGTCCCTTACTATATACTATATTTTCTGGAGAGTTTATGTATTTTGGTTTGCTGTCATCTAGAACTCTTCCTCCAAATGCAATAAATTTTCCATTTGCATCTTGAATAGGAATCATTAGTCTACGTCTAAATCTGTCCGCAAATCTTCCGTTTTCATTTTTTAATACCATACTTGATGCTAAAATTTCTTCTTCTGTATAACCTTTTTGTTTTAGCACCCTATATAGCTCATCAGATGTTCCCGAGTATCCTATTAAAAATGATTTTAAAGTTCTATTATCCAATTTTCTCTTTTTAATATATTCTTGAGCTTCTTTTGATGTGGGTTTGTATAAATTTTCGTGATAAAATTTTGCAGCTATTTCGTTTATCTCATACACTTTTGACTTTAGCATAGCCCTTTTATTATCTTGATAGCTACTTTGTAATGTTGGCAATTGTATGTTTGCTCTATTTGCAAGTAATTCCATTGTTTCTCTAAAGTCTAAATTTTCTATTTTGCTTACAAAGTGAATAACATTGCCACCAACTCCACAACCAAAGCAGTGAAAAATTTGCTTATCTGGTGAGACAGAAAAAGAAGGTGATTTTTCTTTATGGAATGGGCATAATCCAAAAAAGTTTCTACCGCTTCTTTTTAATATTACATATTGTGAAATTACATCTACTATATCATTGCTACTTCTAATTTCTTCAATTAATTCTTCACTATATCTTAACAATTTTTTCTGACCTTTCTATATTTTCCCATATACTTATTTTATTCGACATAAAGTATTTAATTCCTTCTTATGAAATTACAGTTTTTTCCTTTTTGCCATCAACAAAGTCGTATCTTTTAGATACGACTTCTTATGTGCTTGCTTTTATAAGTTTTCGCTTGTTCCTGTCCCATCAAATGGAATGAACTTGCTTACTATATTTTGGTTGATATCAATATTTTCTTGAGGTAATTTATATTCGTCAAAAGAAATATTGATTTTGTTATCTACTAATTTTTCCACCTCTTCTTGTGATGCGTGTTCAGCTAAAACTAATTCGCTTACTAATATTTGTTTAGCATTATTAAGCATCTTTTTTTCTCCTGTTGACAAGCCTTTTTCTTTTTGCTTGAAGCTTAAATTTCTAACTACGTCTGCTACTTCGTATATGTCTCCACTCTTCATTTTGTCCATATTGTCTCTGTACCTTTTATTCCAGTTCTGAGACATTTCTGTTTCATTTTCGCCTAGTACAGACATAACTTTTGCTGCTTCTTCTTTGCCTATTATATTTCTAACTCCTACTTCTTCTGCCTTATCAGTTGGCACCATTACCTTGACTTCTCCAGGCATTTTAATTATGTAATAATTTTGTTTTTCTCCTAATATGTTTTTCTCCTCAATTGCATCAATTGTACCTGCTCCGTGCATTGGATATACTATTTTGTCACCTACGTTAAACATATAGGCCCTCCTTTCCAAAGTAAATTTTCAAAAATATAGAGTTAAAGAAAGGGTTTGTTTCTCTTTTTCAACTACATTTCTATTATACAACAAAAAATGGCAAAAGTCAAAGCTTTTGCCAGTCGTTTTTGTATGGATTTTTGCTAAAGTCCTTGGTATTTAAAGGTTTTCCCAAAAATGAATTTTTTTTATTTTTTTATTTTAAAAATATACAATTTATGTTTACTAATTCCTAAAACCATCAATATTATTAGCAATTCGAGTTTTTCAATCTTTTTACCCATCGGTCAACATATAGTTCGTTTAGAATTTGTCTTGCTGTATTAATTCAATTTTACTTACTTGTTGAACCAAATCCTCCAACTCTTTCTCCTTCTGCATTATCATTATCTGTAACTAAATATTTTTGAAATACCGCTTGTCCTATTGCCTCTCCCTTTTTTATCACTACATCTTCGTCTTTTATATTATAAAATGCAAACATAATATGTCCATCGTTATCTGGGTTTCCATAGTAATCTTTATCTACTACCCCCACACTATTAGCTAATATTAAGCCTTTTTTCTTTGGGTTTGAACTTCTATTATATAACATCAAAACTTCGTCGTCTTGCATATATGCTTTTAAACCTGTTTTTACAAGTGTAGGTGCTGTTCCCTTTTTAAAACTTGGAATTACTGTATCCTCAGCTGCCTCTACGTCATATCCTGCTGAATATTTTGTCTTTCTTATTGGTAAATTAATTTCCTTATCTTCCCATCCTTTTGCCACTTCAAATCCTCTTACTTTTTCCATATAATTTCCTCCTACTTCCACTTTTTCATAGATTACTTTACACTAGCTTCTATTTTTTATAAAAGCTTTTTCTTGCACATTATATAATTTTTTTGCAGTTTGTCAAGTAGTAATTTTTGTGTCAAAAAATGCAATCTCATTCGTTTATGATAATGTCTTAAGTAATCGGATATGAAAATGTCCCAAA
>CAKNRV010000038.1 GCA_930991035.1 uncultured Clostridium sp.
ATTGTGCCGAAGATAGTAGTGGGTTACCCTGCTGTGAAAATAGGTTGTCGCCAGTTTTTTTATGCTTTTTTATTTATTTTTTTTCTTTTTAAATTAAATAGACTTATTTTTTTCTTTAAATAATACCCTATGTAAATGTCAATAGTTTTACTATGTACACCCTATATATTTTAATAATATATAGAAATAATACATTGATTAAATAATTTTTCTAGGGCTATTTTTCATAAAATTAGACAATTTTTGTAAAGTATGTTATAATAAAATTGTTATTTAAGTATAAGTTAATTTAATACTGTGATTCATATAAAAGCTAAGATAAAAATGTATAATATAATTAATTTATATTTGAATAAATAATAAAAAAAGGGTGATACCTATGGAAAAAAATTTGAAAAAAAGTACAAGTTCTGAAATTGAATCATTATTGAAAATCATAACTAATGGATTATTCAATATGCGAAATAGTTTAGACGAAAGCAAACTGCAAAGATTTTTTGATAATTTAAGAAGGGGTATGCTTGCACAAAAAGCACGTGCAACAAAAAATAACGAAAATTTTGATAGAGTTGATAAAGTGATTGATTCCTATGAGGCAATGATAAAAGAAAAAGGAATTATAAATGAAATAAAGACTTCTGGAATGTCTCAAAAAGAGTTTCTTGAAGCACATAGAGAAGCAATTCTTGGAGATCATAAAAGAAAATATAATATGTCAGACTTATACAATGAAACATTAATTAAAAAAGCTAATAAGTGGACAGATAGAAAAAGAGTTATGCTAAATCCAAATGATTTCGGAGTGGAATACCATTATTTAGATAGTACAGGTAAGAAAATCACCATAACTGATTTGGGAAGTCTAGAATATCAGGAATGGAATGATATCCGTTATAGCTTAAATTTGTATAGAGTGCAACGTAAAAGCGAATCTGGACTAGATTATGACTGTAAAGTAATATCTAATATTATAATACCAGAAATGTCACAAGATGAGTATAAAAATGCAGTATTGAATGAATTACTAAGCGAAAATAATATATCACTTTCTAATTGTGGTGGATATATAGGGGAAATAATTAGAAAACCTAAAGAAGATACTCTAGATATTGTTGGGGGAGAAAAACAAGATGAAAATAGCTATGAATATCGAGTTAATAACTCTTATGTATTAGCTTATGATGCAACAGCAGTATCTGCTGCAATTGATTTTAAAAGAAATGAAGATCGTATTACAGAAAATATTGCGAAAGCTAATAAACAAAAACAACAAGAACAAAAATCCGAAACGGGTAACAAGAAAAATACAAATGAGCAAAAAACAAAATCAGCAGAGCAATCGTATGACGGAATAGCTGGAAGATAGAAAAAATGCTAAAAATACCCTGTCAAATCCTTGACAAGAGGCAATATATATGATACAATATTTAAGCGTATGTAGATAACATACGCTTATAAAAATAGCAAAAATAAAATAAGCATAAATCTGGAGGTGTATAAGATGGCTGCAAAAGGAGCAAGAGAACCAATAACTTTGGAATGTACAGAATGTAAAAGAAGAAATTATATGACAGAAAAAAACAAGAAAAACAATACAGAGAGACTAGAAGTTGTTAAATACTGCAAGTATTGTAAAAAACGTACTACACACAAAGAAACAAAATAGTTAGAACCTTTAAGGGGGAGTAAATAATGCCTAAGGATACAAACAAAAAGCAGGATAATAAAAAGCAAGATAGTAAAAATAAAAAACATTTTATGAAAGATTTTAAGGCAGAGTTAAAAAGAGTAATTTGGCCAACACCAAAACAATTATTAAATAATACAGTTGCTGTAATAACAGTTGTACTTATAACAGCTGCCATTGTATTTGTATTGGATTTAGCTTTTGAGAGTATTAATACTTATGGAATAGATAAGCTTAAACAAATTGTTGATACAAATCAAGTTGAATCTACAAATATAGTTGACGAAAATGCAGTAAATGAACAAAATGATGCATCTGAAAATGAGGTATCAGAGAATGAAACAAACGAAAATAGTACAACTGAAAACGAAGAATCAGGAAATACAACAACTGATGATTCTAATAATGTAGAAGAATAAAGGAGGCTAACTTATGTCTCAAGAAGATAAGGATTTAACACCAAGATGGTATGTCATACATACATATTCAGGTTATGAAAACAAAGTAAAAACTGATCTTGAAAAAACAATAAAGAACCGTGAACTTGAAGATTATTTCTTTAACATTATTGTTCCAATGGAGGAGCAAATAGAAATCAAAGACGGAAAAAGAAAAACAAACTTAAAAAAAGTCTTTCCAGGATATGTTTTAATAAAAATGATTGTAACTGAAAAAACTTGGTATATTGTAAGAAATACAAGAGGTGTTACAGGCTTTGTTGGTTCTGGTACTGATCCAATTCCACTTACAGAGGATGAAATTAGAGCAATGGGATTTGAAATAACAGAGGTTAATGTAGATTATGATGTTAATGACTCTGTTAAGGTATTAGAAGGGCCATTGACAGATTTTATTGGTACAGTGACAGAAATAAACAAGGACAAACATAAGGTTAAAGTTTTAGTATCAATGTTTGGTAGAGAGACACCAGTTGAACTTGATTTTTCTCAAGTCCAAAAAATATAAAACAAATTATAAACTTCGTCTTATTAAACAATAGTTACTTAAAGTTTTTATAATTATAGTTTATAATCTATTTTAGATTAATATACATATTTTCATTTTAAAGGAGGTGCTATGTAGATGGCAGAGAAAGAAATTGGTAATGTTATAAAATTACAAATACCAGCAGGAAAAGCTACACCAGCTCCACCAGTTGGACCAGCATTAGGTGCTAGTGGTGTAAATATTATGCAATTTGTAAAAGAATTCAATGATAGAACAGCTAATTTAAATGGTATGATAATTCCAGTTGTAATTACTGTTTACAAAGACAAATCATTTGAATTTATAACAAAAGAACCACCAATGGCTGTTTTAATTAAAAAGGCTGCTAAAATAGAAAAAGCTTCAGGAAAGCCTAATAAAGAAAAAGTAGCTAAATTAACTAAAACACAAGTGGAGGAAATTGCAAAACAAAAAATGCCAGACTTAAATGCAGCATCATTAGAAGCAGCTATGAGTATGGTAGCAGGTACTGCAAGATCTATGGGTGTTGTAGTAGAAGAATAGTAATAATAGTAATATGGGAGAGCTTTAAGCTCGTTAGAACCAAAGGAGGTAAAAATGAAGAGAGGAAAGAGATATCAAGAAGCTGAAAAGCTTATTGATAAAACAAAAGTATATAGTGCAAAAGAAGCATTAGATACAATTCAAAAAATGCCTAAGCCAAAATTTGACGAAACAGTTGAATTACACGTAAAATTAGGTGTTGATTCAAAACAAGCTGATCAACAAGTTAGAGGTACAACAGTACTTCCAAATGGTACAGGTAAAACATTAAGAGTATTAGTTTTTGCTAAAGGACCAAAAGCTGAAGAAGCTAAGAAAGCAGGAGCAGATTTTGTTGGAGCAGAAGAATTAATACCAAAAATTGAAAAAGAAAACTGGTTTGACTACGACGTTATAGTTGCAACTCCAGATATGATGGGTGTTGTAGGTAGATTAGGTAGAGTATTAGGACCAAAAGGTTTAATGCCAAACCCAAAATCAGGAACAGTAACAATGGATGTTACTAAAGCTATAAATGATATTAAATCTGGTAAAGTAGAATATAGATTAGATAAAACTAATATTATCCACTTAGGATTTGGTAAAGTTTCATTTGGAACAGACAAATTATTAGAAAACTATGAAACTGTTATGAATGCTATTATAAAAGCAAAACCAGCAGCAGCTAAGGGACAATATATTAAGAGTGTAGCTATATCTACAACAATGGGACCAAGTATGTATATTGATCAAAAATAGAAAAAATAAATAGCCAAAGACAGTAAGCATAAAGATAAGTCTTACCGAGGCATAGTGTACGGATATAAATCTGTATATATATGTCTATGGCTATATATACAGATTTTTTATTGTCAATTTACTTAAATTAATATTAAATTTTAATATATTTAAAATTAATAGTAATATAAAGAAAGAGGTGAAATAAATTGGCTAGCGAAAAAATATTAAAACAAAAAGAAGAATCAGTAAATAATTTAGCAGCAGAATTAAAAGAATCAACATTAATTCTTTTAGTTGATTATAGAGGAATTTCTGTTGAGGATGTTACTAAATTAAGAAAAGATGTTAGAGAAGCAAATGCAGAATACAGAGTTATAAAAAATAACATAATTAGAAGAGCTTTAAATGCAAATGGTGAAAACGGATTAGATAGTTTACTAGAAGGACCAACAGCATTAATTACAAGTAAAGAAGATTATTTAGCACCTACTAAAGCAATCTATAACTTTGCAAAAAATAATGATTTCTACAAAATTAAAGGTGGAATTATAGATGGCAAAGTAATGACAGCAGAAGAAATAATAACAATAGCAAAACTACCTTCAAGACAAGAACTTCTTGCAAAACTTGCTGGAGCATTGCTTGGAAATATTACAAAACTTGCTGTTGCATTGGATCAGGTTAGAAGTCAAAAAGAAAACGCTTAGTTTAAAACAATTTATAAACTTCGTCTTGCGTTGTTAAAATTTAGATAAAAAATCCTCGACGTACACAAAGTACGCCTCCGGTTTTTTACTAAATTTTGCCTAGCAATACTCGTTTCTAAATCGTTTTAGAATTAAGACAAAAAATATTAAGAAATATAATTTCTTATAAAAAGGTCGTATAGACTATTAAGAATATGTGCAAACAGCCAAGTTTGCAAATAAAAAATTTTTAAGGAGGATTTTAAAATGGCAAAAATAGATGAATTATTAGAAACTATCGACAGCTTAACAGTTGTTGAATTATCAGAATTAGTAAAAGGAATAGAAGAAAAATATGGAGTATCTGCAGCAGCAGTTGCAGCACCAGTAGCTGGTGGAGCAGCAGCAGGAGCAGCTGAAGAAAAATCAGAATTTAATGTAGTATTAAAAGAAGCTGGAGCAAACAAAATCCAAGTTATCAAAGTTGTTAGAGATGCAACAGGATTAGGATTAAAAGAAGCTAAAGATTTAGTTGATGGAGCTCCAAAAACAATTAAAGAAAATGTAAAGAAAGAAGAAGCTGAAGAATTAAAAGCTAAATTTACAGAAGTTGGAGCAGTTGTTGAACTTGCTTAGTTTAAATATTTACAATAAATAGTTAATAAAAATAGGTTGTGTTATGAAATTACACAATCTATTTTTTGTGTAAAATAAATGGAACAAAGCGACGAAGTCGCTCTTTGTTCGTGCCGATCCAAAGTTTCCGACTGAAAGGAGGAAATCTCAAAGGCTATAGCGATTTCAGCTGTTTTTTTAATTCTAGGAAATGCAATTTCTTAGAATTTAAAAAAAGCAACTGATAAACAGTTGCTTTGAAAATAAAAGGGGATGTTTTACTTATATATAGTTGATATGGAGTAACTTGTTTATCAACTATGGGTATATTATACAGAGAAAATTTGAACATTGTGTGAATTCAATGTGATTATATTGCAAAAAAATTAATTAAATGATAATATATTTTGGGGTGGAAATAATGTTAGAGTTACTATCAATCATAGTATTAGCCATAATAGTAATTGGAGTATTAATAAAAGAATATATTAGAGAGAAAAAAAGTAATAGCAAAGCTAATAACGAACTAAATAACATTAAGCAAACTAATACTAAACAATATAAAAATAAAGAAATTGTTAACAACAAAAACAGTGAAAATAAAAAGAGTGCAATAGACGAATTCTGTAACAAACACTACAAAAAAATATGGATTGTTTTTGCGATAATATTATTTATAACTGTAATATATAAATTTGGAGAAATACCTACATATATGTCAGTTGACGAGGCAGGAATGGCTTATGATGCATATTGCTTAGCTGAATATGGAACAGATAGATATGGTAACTCATATCCATTATACCTTACAAATTTTGGTGGAGGTCAAAGTGCCTTAAACGGATACTTAATTGCATTTTTTATAAAAATATTTGGACCTAGTATGATAATTTATCGCTTACCTACATTATTGATTTATCTAATGTCGGTTATAGTATCCTATTTGCTTATTTCAAAAGCGAAAAACAAAAAAACTGCACTATTACTTACTTTTTTAATTATAACTTGTCCATGGAATATATATAACGCTAGAACTGCAATGGATTGCAACCTATATGCTGGATTATTTATGCTTACGTTATATTTAATGGACAAAGCCAAAAAGAATTATCAATATATATTAGCAGGAATTTCAGCTGGAGTAACACTGTACACATATTGCCTTTCTTGGATTTCTATGCCGATATTCTTAGCTGTTTGGGCTATATATATGTTGTACATCAAGAAGATAAAAATAAGGCAACTAATATTATTTGCAATTCCTATTGCAATACTAGCAGCTCCATTAATTTATTTTATACTTTTAAATTATGGAATTGTTGAACAAACACAAATTGGCATATTTACCCTTCCAGTACTTTCTGAATTTAGAGTTAACGAAATAGGTCTTTCTAATTGGGTTGCAACAAGTTTAGAAAGCTTAAAAACAATATTCTTTAGTAGTGGCACTATATACTTGGTTTATGTTCCGCTATTTATATTTGGTTATGTACTTGAGTGGAAACAATGTATAAAAGAAATAAAAAATAAAGAATATGGAATATCTACTGTAATGATTATAGCGTTTACAACAATTTTAGTAGGATTGTTGACTACAAGAATACCAACTGCAAATAAGGCAAATGTACTCTATATACCTATTTTATATTTTGTTACAATCGGAATATTAAAAATAGTTCAAGAAAGTAAAGCTATTTTAATAACTTTTATTATAATGATATCTGTATTATGTGCTCAATATACATACTATTATTATACTTCAATCGGTCTTAATATTTCTGATTGGTATCAAAATGACGGCTTAGCAGAAATCACAAGAACTATTGAAAACGACGAAGAAGCTAAAGAGATGAAAAAGTATATATTAGTATATACAAATGGACCAGACATTTATACAATATTAGAATTAAAGCTTTCTCCTGAAGAATTTGCAAAAGATATAGAATATAAGTACTATTATGGAACTTTAAAGAGAACAGCAAAAGTAAGAAATTACAATTATTTGTATACAGATAAAGAAGTGCTTAATATAGATTTAAACAAAGACGATTATATTTTTATTGTATCTAATGAATATACATACACAATAGATTATTTATTAGAAAATGGATATACTGCCACAGACTACAAATATTATAAAATACTTACAAAAGGGGAAGTACTAGAAATAGAATAAGAAATATTTAACAAAACTGCTGAAAAGTATTTAAATTACTTTTTCAGCAGTTTTGTGTTAAATAACATCGTTCTATTTATCATAGAAATATTTTTACAGAAAAAATTAATTATAAAGAGGAATTTTAATTATTAATTCTGTTAAATGCAATTGTTAAGGTTGTTCTTGTAAAGTCACATCAATATCCATAGTTTCGCCATTTCTCCAAACGGTCAAGGTCATTTTGTCGCCTATTTCTTTTCCATTTTTTATTTCATTCAATTCATCCATTGTTTCTATATCTTGACCATCAGCTTTGATTATAACATCTCCAACTCTAATTCCTGCTTTTTCTGCAGCAGCAAAGTTCTCAAGAGTTTTTACATATATACCTACAACTAAATTATTCTCTCTAGCAGTTGCTTCGTCTACATCAATACCGCCAATTCCTAAATATGGTCTTTTAACTTTGTTATACTGGATTAATTGATCTGTAATATCTTTTGTAGAATTTATAGGAATAGCAAATCCTACACCTTCAATACCTTCACCAGATACCTTTAGAGTATTAATTCCAATTACTTGACCTTGGCTATTTACTAATGCGCCACCACTATTACCAGAGTTAATAGCAGCATTTGTTTGAAGTGCTTCATAAGAGTTTCCATCTTCGTCAGTAACTTCTCTATTGACAGCACTAATTATTCCATCTGTAACTGTTGTACCTAAGCCTAGAGGATTACCAATTGCCATACAAAATTCTCCTACTTGAACAGAATCTGAATCACCTAATTCGGCAGCAGTTAAACCATCTTTATCTATTTTTATAACAGCTAAGTCAGTTTGTTCGTCAGTACCTACAATTTCTGCTTCGTATTCTGTATCGTCATTATACAATTTTACAGTTATCTTATTTGCTTCACCCAACTCATAGAATGAAGAACTAGATGTTGCAGAATTTACAACATGGTTATTTGTTAAAATATATCCATCTTCACTAATTATAACTCCAGAACCTTGCGCTGTTGCAGTTCCACCACTATAGAAAATTGAATTAACAGTGTAAGTTACATTAATACCAACAATAGATGGTAGAACTTTTTGTGCTACACCAACAGCAGTGTCTGAGTAATCTAACAAAGAAATTTGTTCTGTATTTAAAGTTGCTGTGTTTGAAGAACTTCCTTCAGTTACAGAAGAATTTGCTAAAAGTTCATTTCTAATACTAGGAACACCAAAGCATGTACCTACAACAAGGCCTGCTCCTAGAATACCACAAGCAAATGGTAAAAGAACCGTTTTTGCAAAACCTGTACTAGAACTCTTGTGCTTTTTATCACTCTTGTCTTCAAAAGAACTGTATGTAGTATTTGAAACTACACTTTTAAAACTAGTGTCATTAGTTTGGTTACTTGGATTATTATTGTTATTTTCTTCCATAAAAAATCATTTCCTTTCTTTTTTGAGGGACATTTTACATATCTAGAAATATCTCAAAAATTTAACTATATATAATATAACCTAATTTAGATATATAATACAATAGGTTTGTGAACAAAATGTGAAAAAAAGGTAACAATTTATTACTGTTTATAACTTGAAATTTAAAACATACATTGTTTGCTATAAAATAAGTCTGTGAATTGTAACAATTTATTAAGGTGATATTTAAAATCCGTTGCAAATTGAAGAATAAAATTATATAATAATGGTGTTATTTTTATAAACAGTAGTTATATTTAATTGCACTTGCAGGGAAAGGATTGAAAAATAGTGAGAAAAAGTTTAGCATTTACATATGTAAAAATATTTATAGCAATTATTCTAATAGCATTGGTAATTTACTATGCAATTAATTTTATACAGAGAGAATACAATAGTGAAGAGTTCGAAACTGTAAAAACAGATATGCTGGCATTACAAGGAAGAATAGAAATTTTAAAGCAACAAGTGGAAACAGAGACTGAAGATGTAGAGTACGTAGGTACAGAGATTGAGCAAAAAGAAAATGAGCCCCAAATACAAAATTTGATTAATAATAATGTAATAGATATAGATTCGGAGGATAGTAATTATTACTGCATTGATAATTCTAATTTACAAGAGTTAGGTTTGGAAATACAAACAGATTCATATTATATTGTTGATTATGAACAAAATGATGTGATTTATGTGGATGGAATTAAGGATAGTAGTGGGAATATGGTGTACAAGTTGTCCGATATGGAGTAAAAAAGAGGTGCAAGGATGAAAGAAAAAGAAGTTGAAAGATTAAAAGAAATAAAAAAGATAGAAGAAGAAATATATTTAAAAGGAGCAGGCAGTATTGCAGGAATAGATGAAGCAGGCAGAGGACCTTTGGCTGGACCCGTAGTTGTAGCGTGTGTGGTAATGCCAAGAGATTCTATGATAGAAGGAGTTAACGACTCTAAAAAAGTTTCTGAAAAGAAAAGAGAAAAGTTATATGACGAGATAATTAATGAAGCAATTGCATACGGAGTAGGTATAATTTCTCAAGATAGGATAGATAATATAAATATATTAAATGCTACAAAGGAAGGACTAACTACTGCAATAAAAGAAATGGAAAAAGATTTAAAGGAAAAAAATCGTGGTTTTGAAAAGCCAGATATAATACTTGTAGATGCTTTGACAAAAATAGATACAAACCATATACCTTATGAGTCAATTATAAAAGGAGATAGCAAAAGTTATTCAATAGCAGCGGCCTCTATAATTGCAAAAGTTACAAGGGATAGAATTATGAGACAGTGGGATGAAGTATACCCAGTTTATGGTTTTGCAAAGCATAAAGGATATGGAACAGCAGCGCATATACAGGCTATTAAGGAGTACGGATTGTGTCCATTACATAGGAGGAGTTTTGTGAAGAATTTTATATAAATGTTGAAAAATAATTACAATTTTGGCGTTGTCAAACTTCATTTAAAATTTAATCAACGTACACAGAGTACGCCTCATAAATTTTAAATTCGTTTTCCTAGCCAAAATTTAATTCTTTTCCAACACCATATTTGTGCCTTTAGAAAGAAAGGAATGATTGTGAAAATGAACATTCAAGAGATAATTGCCAAAAAGCGAGATAAGCAAATTTTAAGTAAGGAAGAAATACAATACTTTATAGAAAATTACACAAATGGAAATATAGCAGATTATCAAGCCTCTGCACTAATAATGGCAATATACATTAATGGAATGAATGAGGAAGAAATAACTAATTTAACATTAGCAATGGCAAATTCAGGAGATATTTTGGACTTATCTGAACTTGGAACTGTGGTAGATAAACATAGCACAGGAGGAGTTGGAGATAAAGTAACATTAATATTAGCACCAACAATTGCATCTCTTGGCGTACCAGTAGCAAAAATGTCTGGACGAGGTTTAGGATATACAGGAGGGACAATTGATAAATTAGAGTCAATACCTAGATATAGAACTAATATAGACGAGAAAGAATTCATACAGAATGTTAAAAAAATAGGAATTAGCTTGATTGGACAAACGCTTAATCTAGCACCAGCTGACAAAAAAATATATGCCTTGCGAGATGCGACAAGCACAACAGAAAGTATACCATTAATAGCATCTAGTATAATGAGTAAAAAAATAGCAGCAGGAGCAAATAAAATAGTGCTAGATGTAACTTATGGAAGCGGAGCATTTATGAAGACAAAAGAACAAGCACAAAAATTGGCAGACACAATGATAAAAATAGGAGAGCTTGCAAATAGAGAAACAGTTGCAGTAATAACTCCGATGGAAGAACCATTGGGAAAAAATGTAGGAAACACATTGGAAGTAATAGAAGCGGTAGAAGCATTGCAAGGAAGTATACAAGAAGATGTAAAGAATGTAGTACTAGAGCTAGGAAGTAGTATGCTAAAACTTGCAGGAAAAGGTGACGACTTAGAGGAAAATAAAAGAAGAATGATGGAAAATATAAATAATGGAAAAGCTTTAGAAAAATTTAGAGAGTTAGTTATAAATCAAGGTGGAGATGTTTCATACATTGACGACTTAAGCAAGTTTAATAAAGCAAAATATATATTACCTGTAAAATTAGAAAAAGAAGGAAAGGTAAAAGAATTAAAAGCAGAAGAAGTAGGAAAACTTTCGGTATTTCTTGGAGCAGGACGAATGAAAAAAGAAGATAAAATAGAGCCAGAAGCGGGAATAACATTAAATTCAAAAGTTGGAAACACTGTAACAAAAGACCAAATTGTAGCTTATGTGTATGCAAATGACGAGCAAAAAGCAAAAGAGGGTGTAAAGAGATTAAAAGAGATTTATATTATAGAATAATGCAATTCGCAAAATATGCTTTGGAAAAATGCTAATTTGCGAATTGCAACAAAGCAGAGTCTTATAACTCTGCTTTTGGCTTGTACTCTACAAAGCTATCATTAGAAAAATATCTGTTTAAATTTCTTGTACTAATACCAGTATCATAAGATATACTTTCTAATGAGCAATTTGTATCAGAATTCTCTAAAAAATTTCTTAACTTATTCATTTCAAAATTATCTTTTGGTTGGCAATTTGGACAAACATCACCATTACTTACAAAAAAACAACCACATCTACTACATTTCTTAAAATTCATATAGACCTCCAATCGAGCAACTTATGCTCTTGCAAAATTTCTTAAAACTTATTTTCTTTAATACAAGTATTGTACCACAACAGAATAAAAAAATAAATAAAAATGAAAAAATTTTATTGCAAAATAAGAAATATAGTGTATAATAAGGAAAGTAGTGAAACAAAACAATAAACATAGAACAAACTTAAGCTCCGTAGTTTGACATTAAATTGAATAATTTAGATAAATCAAAGCTTAGAGAC
>CAKNRV010000039.1 GCA_930991035.1 uncultured Clostridium sp.
ATAAACACAAAACAAATATCTGGATTATTTGTACATCCACCATTATATATAGATGTTAGTTCTTTAGCTCCATATTCTTGTTGTAACTTATCATATTCTGAATTCAAATCACTAATTTTCATATTCTAAAACACCTTTTTTAATTCTTCTAATACTACTTTTTCATTCTCCAGTCAATATTTTAGTAGACTTTTGCCATATCTTATATGTTTAATATTAAAATGTAAGATAATGAATAGAATTCACTAGCTTTACCTAAATATTTTTATGGAACATACTGGATGCTAGTAGACTTTACTTTATTATCTTCATTAAAGACCACTTCAAGTACATATACATCGTAGCAATCAAAAAAAATAGCTTTATTAAAGAAATATATTCCTTTTCCTATATTTCCTGCATTATATCTAAAAATTGTACAATCTTCTTCATTATATTCATATTTTGGTATTCCTAATAATTCAACAACTTCTTCTTTTGATAAATCTATTAGTTCTTGATTGTTGTTAATTTCGCTCATTTCTATATATAATTCATTTGGTTTTTCATCTTTAATATTAATCAATACTATAAATATGCAAAGTAAAATAATTGTAATTGTTAAAATTTTACTTTTTTTATTCTTTATTGATTTTGTATTGATTATTCCAATAATTACAATAGCTAAAATCAAGCACATAATATAAGGCATAAATATTGCTAAAATTATTGCTAATATAATAAAAATCTCCATTTTTTCTCCTCTCATACATTTTTATGTCTTTACTTCTATCTTTTTAATTCAAATTAAGTCAATTTTGTTTGTTCTTTTGTAGAAGTCTTTTCAAATATAGATTATTACTTATATATATATCATAAATAGAGAAAAAAGTATAGACTTTAAATCAAGGGTTGAGCCTTTATTTCTTAGCTCAACCTTTTATTTTACAATTTTTAAATTATACAGCACCGAAATACTCTACTAAAGAAATAGCAATATTATTTAAAGGAAAGATATCTTTAGGGAAAGACTCTTCATCTATACCAGCATCTGCTTTTATTGCGCTAGCAAACCATTTTTTGAGGATATTATACATTATTTTGCATTCTAAATCAATTTTTACAATTTTATTTTGTTATATTTACGATTCATTTATAATGATGTCTTGAGTAATATAGTTAGAAAATATATCAACAAAAAAATGAAACTATAATAATCAAAAGAGGATACCCTATTTATAGGAATCCCTATTATAAATTTATTCATTTATCTATTTTATTTGTTCTAAATTTAATAAATGATTTTTTCTAAAAGTCATTTTTAGCAAACAAGGAGATGTTATATCTAAAACTGTATTATTATATACTAATCTTACATCTTCATTTACTTTACACCAGTTTAATAAGAAGAATTTTATTGAGCCGCCGATGGCTTACAACAGCAATTTTCTTACCTTCATATTCTTTTAATATTCTATTAAAGAACTCTGTCATTCGTTTTTTTGTTTCTTCCGCGCTTTCTCCATCAGAAGTCTTAAAATTTCTATCCAATAATTGTTCTTGCGAAGGATCTCTTGTTTTTTGTTTTTCATAAATTCTCCTAGTTCTTTTAAATTTCCTTTTCATTAATCATTTGTGAATCTTCATTTGTATTTCTAATTCCGTTTTCTTGGGCAGTTTCAGCATGCCTAATTAAATAAACTATAGTATCTTTCATTTTTATAACTCCATTTTAATTTATATTATCTATTACTTTCATTAAATCTATAAATCATTAAACATTCCTTTACTTCATTCGAAACATCTTGTGCCTCTATTTCATCTAATTTAACCCATTTATATGTATCGTGTTCTGTTAGTACTATAGGTCCTCCTGTAACTTCTACTTTGAAATTAAATTGTCTACACTTTTTTCCACTTCTTGATAAATAATCAAAATAATTTATATATGATATAACTTTTGTTAAATCAAGGTTAGTCTCTTCTTTTATTTCTCGTTTTAATATATCATATATACCTTCGCCTTCTTCGGCATTTCCTCCTGGTATTTCAAATATTCCTCCCATAAAATCATCTTGTTTTCTTTTCATTAAAAGAACTTCACCATTTTCATTTGTTATTACTGCTCCAATAACTAATTTATCCACGCCATTGTCTTTTGCACTATTTTCTAAATACTCATAAAAATTCATAATTAATTTTTTCTCCATTCTTTATTTAATTCATATTCTTCCCTCTCATCTACATAGTCTTGCTCAACATCTATTAAATATATTTTATTATCAAATTTACCTTTTTTATCATTTTTTATTTTTCTAGCTTTTTCAACATCATCTAATGATATATTTTTTGATTTCATTATTGCACTAATGACTTCTATTAAGTCTGCAAGTTCTTCCACAGAATGTTCTTCTATAAATTCATGTGCCTCTTCGAATAATTTTTTATCAAGTTCTATTAAATATTCTTCATTACTTAAAATTTTATAATTTGCCTTTCTACCTTCTGTATTATTAATGTTCTCTGGTATTTTATCTCTAACTAATTTGTTATAAACATATTTCATACTATCACTCCAAACTATTTTTTACATATCATAGAACATTTGTTTTTGATTGTCAATGGTTTTTATTAATTTTATAATAAAGTCGTTTGGTATTTTTTCTTATTTTAAATTAAATTCTCTGGATTTAATGCTTTTAACTCCTCTAAAACAAAAATACCATCTTTTCTAACTAACACATCATCAAACCATATTTCTCCTCCACCATATTCTGGAGTCTGTATATTTACTATATCCCAATGAATACTAGAACGATTACCATTATCACTTTCTTCTAGACTATCACCTGGTGTAAAATGAAAACTACCTTTTATTTTTTCGTCAAATAATGTATCTCCTATTGGCTTTTCTATATATGGATTTAATCCTAAGGCAAACTCTCCTATATATCTACTTCCATCGTCCGTATCTAAAATTTCGTTAAGTTCTTTCGTTTTATTTGATGTAGCTTTAATAATTTTTCCATCTTTGAATTCAAATCTAATGTTATTGAATAGCACTCCATTGTATCTTGTTTCTGTATTATATGTTATATATCCGTTTACGCTGTTTTTTACTGGTGCTGTTGCAACCTCCCCATCTGGTATGTTAAATGTACCCATATATTTTTCAATAGGTATTCCTTCTATGCTAAAAGTCAAATCTGTTCCTTCACCTACTATATGAACATTTTTTGTTTTATTCATTAAATCAACTAAGGGATTCATTGCCTTTGACATTTTATCATAATCAAGTGTACATACGTCAAAATAAAAGTCTTCAAATGCTTCTGTATTCATATTACTCATTTGTGCCATAGATGCATTTGGATATCTTAGAATACACCATTTTGTATGCTTTACTCTTTCTTCAAAGTGTACAGGTAAAGTATAGTATTTATTATATAATTCCATTTTTTCCTTTGAAACTCCATTTAATTCTGCTGTGTTTGTGCTTGCTCTTACTCCAATATATGCATCCATATCTTGCATTCTTTGTAGGTCATATTTTGCATACATTTGCATTTGCTCCTCTGTTCCATTTATAAGCATCTCTCTCATTATTTCATAATCTATAATATTAAAAAATGGAAGTGCACCAATATTTTCTGCTTGTTTTATTAATTCTTTTCCTAAAGGAATTGCTTCCACTCCTATTATTTCTATTAATATTTTCTCACCCTTTTGCAAATTAATAGAATGATTTAATAAATTATTAGCTAATTTTTGTATTCTAAAATCTTTCATAATCTTCTCCTCTCTCATACACCTCATAAGCATTATTTGTAGTGCACCTTATTACCTCTTCCTCTGTCATTCCTTTAATTTCTGCTATTTTGCTCACAACATATTTTAAATATAACGAATTGTTTCTTGAATGTTTATCAAATGGTTCTGGTGGTAAAACAGGGCTATCTGTTTCTATTACAATTCTATTAATTGGTGTAATTTTGACGGTTTCTTGCACATCGGAATTCCTTGTAACTGGTCCACCTACTCCGATATAAAATCCCATCTCAAGAAATTTCTTTGACATTTCTGGTGTTCCAGAATAGCAGTGCATTATTCCTGCTTTTTTTACTGGATTATTTCTTAATATTTTTTCAGCATCTTCGTGGGATTCGCGTGAATGTATAATGATAGGCAAATTATATTTATTTGCCAAATTAATTTGAGCTATAAAATATTCTTTTTGTAGATTTATTGGATAATCAAAGTGATAGTCTAAACCTGTTTCTCCAATAGCAACAAGTTTAGAGGATTTTTTCTTTAATTCATTTTTTATTATTTGTTCTAACACTTCTGTTGGAATTTTCTTTTCTACCTCCATAGGATGTATACCAATTGAGTAATACATATATGAATAATTATTGGCATATTCCATAACTTTTTTAGCAGATTCCATATTGATTCCTATATTAACAAGTCCACATAGATTGTTTTCGAACTTTTTAAATAATTCTTTTCTGTCTTCGTCGAATTCTTTCCAGTCATAATGTGCGTGAGTATCAAAATATAGCATTTTTTGCCTCCTTTTTCGGTATTATATATCTATATTACGAAAAAGGCAAGACATCATTTGACATCTTGCCTTAATTGTTTATCCATTTCTAAAGTCTGGGTATAGCTCTTTTGCAAATTTTATCATTTCGGCGTAATTTTTTGTGCCTTTTAAATCATAGCCAATTACCCAGTTATCTTGTTCTTCTATACTATGGTAATTTTTACCAATAATATTAAAGTTTAACTTTTTACACATACTAAGTACTTTTTGATTGTACAATCTTGTTTGAAGGTATGCATATTTACATTCCCTGTTTTTCAGTTCTTCAAGAATTTGAACAAACGCCTGAGTTCCAAATCCTCTTTTTTGAAAATCCGGAAACACATAAATTCCGTTAATCTTCACACATCCATTATTAGCGAAAAAGTGAAGCATCATATATCCTACTACTTTGCTTTTATCACAAAGTGAATATATAACTCTTCTGCCTACCAAAAAACTCTCTCTGTGTTTTGCTATCCATTTATCGTAGTACGAGTGCTCTACAATAAATTCTTGAGTTAGGCTCCGCAGACCTTCCTCAATTTCTGCCTGTGTTTTGAGTAACACAATTTCCATTTGAAGTCTCCTTTCAACCTGTCAAACCCGAATGTTCAAAAGCTTATTTTTATAGCCCTTGAAAACATTCTATTGCAAATATTCTTGTGTAAAAACTATCCTCCTTTCGAATAGATAAACAATTTGCAAAGTAGGAAATCCTTCCCACACATATATTATAATACAAATAGACATAAAGTGCAATTGTTGTTGATTATATTTATATTTTTTACAAATTTTAAGTAAATATAGTCCTAATTAATAATTCCATCTTTCTTCATTTTATCTATTATTTTAGCATAAACTCTATCTCTTACCCAAGGCTCAGATGTTACTTCTAAAACTTTATCGATTGATACCCACTTTACACCGCTGTTTTCGTCTTCCTTTATATGCGTTTCTTCTTTTTCATCAGCTTCCAGCAAATATGTTACATTAAGGTGAATATGTGAACCTACATACTTTCCTCTTTTTTCGTGACCTTCTACATTGATTAGCTCTAGTGAGTAAATATTTTCAGTAATTGGAACAACATTTTTTATTCCTGTTTCTTCTTTTGCTTCTTTTATAGCAACATATAAGAGATTACTGTCTCCATCACTGTGTCCTCCTGTCCAAGCCCACGAATTATAAATTTTGTGATATATCATTAAAATTTTTGTTCTTTCTTTATTAAGTACAAACGCCGAGCTTGTAAAATGTCCATATTCATTTTGTCTAGTTAGCACATCTTCAAAATCATTAATATATTTTAACATTATTTTTCTGTCCACATCTTCTTGTTCATTATATGGAGTATATTTTTCTATACTTTCTTTTAATTCGTCTATATTTATTTTTATCTTAATTCCTAAAACACCATATTGTTGTTCTTTTTCTGGCGAGTAAATATTATACATAGCTTTAGTCTTTGTCATTATTTCTTCTTCATTAGTATAGAGTTTTCTAAATAAATTTTCAAAGGTGTTTTCTCTATATAATTCGACAACATCAACTAATAGCTTTTCTTGTAAATTAGTTAGTTTTGAAAACTCTATTTTATCTCCAACTCTTATTTGTTGTCTTTTTTCGTCATATAATCTAAATTCTATTGTCTTTGTTCCATTTTTTATTCTTTCAAATGGGCTTTCGTTTAATTTCATTTTATGTAGCATATCTATTTCTCCCTATTCTGTGCAATTTTACACATATCTTCTCTCTTCTATAACATTTCCATCTACATCTTTTAATATAATATTTTCATTATCAATAATCAAATAACTATTTTTTGTATTATTCTTTGGTAATGAAATTGAACCTGCATTTACAAAAAGCTTGCTATGTTTTTCTTGTATAAATCCTGTGTGGAAATGTCCATATACAAGTACATCAAATTCTTCGTCTGGTAAATTGTCAATGTTGAATTTATGGCCGTGTGTGAAGAAGAATTTCTTTCCGCCTATTTTTAATTCTAGTTTTTCTTCTATTTTAAATTCAGATATCGTTTGATCTACCTCGGCATCACAATTTCCTCTGACTGCTAATATCTTATCTTTATATGAGTTCAATATATTTGCCACTTCTTTTGGTGCATATTCCAATGTTAAAGGGTTTCGTGGTCCGTGGTAATATAAATCGCCTAGCAATATAATTTTATCTGGCTTTTCTTTATTTATTATTTCTTCTATTTTTCTTCCATAATATGCTGAGCCGTGTATGTCAGACACTACCAAGTACTTCATTCGTATCACTTTCCTTTTTAAATTCTATTGACTAATTAGTGACTATCTCCAATTAGTTACAACCTTACAAATAATGGTTCTATGTTTTCTAGTTTCAAGCCAGCTTTTGGTTTAATTAAGCTCCAAGATTTATCTTGTATGTCTAAATATTTACGTATCTTCTCACAAGCACTTGGCATAAATGGTTCAAATATGTTTGATAAGTTTGCAATAATGCACGCACAGGTGTAGATTGTGTTATTAAATTCTTCTATATTTTCTTTTTTCTGTACCCAAGGCTTTTGCTCGTCATAGTATTTATTTGCAATTTCAACTAATTCCATTGCTTTGTCAGATGCTTCTTTAAATTCAAGTGTTTCAATTAATTTTCCTACATCTTCATAGGTTTTATTAATTACTTCTTTTATGTTTTCGTCTAACTTTCCATCTGGAATTTCTTCTAATTCTTTAAATTTTAATGTTCTATTTACTAAGTTTCCAAATTTGTTTAGCAATTCTCCGTTATTTGTTGCAATTAATGCATCTATTGTAAAGTTTGAATCCTTTTTCTCTGGTCCGTTGTTTATTAAATGGAAACGTAATGGGTCTACGCCATATTTTTCTACCAATTCTATTGCTGGTGTTCCATTTCCTTTACTTTTTGATATTTTTTCGTCATTAATGTTTAAATACTCTGAAGACACTATTGTATTTACTAAATGATAATTTTCTTTCATTGCTAGTAATAAGGTATTGAATATTATGCTATGGAAAACTATATTGTCTTTTCCGTGTACCATATATATTGTAGGGCTATATTCATTTTTCCAGAATTCTTCCCATTTTTTTCCTGTTTCCTCGCATTTTTTCATTGTTGCTGTAATGTATCCTAGAACTGCTTCTATCCATACATACATTTTTTTGCTCTCGTATCCTTCAACAGGTATATCTACTCCCCAATCTAGGTCTCTGGTTACTGCTCTATCAACTAGTCCTTGCTTTAAATATTTGTTTGTTTCGTTTTTTGCATTAATTCTCCATAGTGCATCATTTTCTTTTACATAATCTTCTATTTCTTTTTGGAATTTTGATAGTTCTAAATACAAGTTTTTGTTGTCTTTCATTATTGTTTTTGACCCACATTCTAGGCAAATTCCGTCTTTTAAGTCTTCGCTTGTTGGAACATATCCACAATTGTCGCATTGTTCTGCTTTTGTGGTTTGTCCACATTTTGGACAAGTAATTTGAATTTCTCTATCTGATAAAAACTTATTACATTTTTCGCAAAACGCTTGTGGTTCTATTTTTTCATATATATATCCATTGTCGTACATTTTTCTAAACATTTCCATAACGGCTTTCTTATGGAATTCTGTATCTGTATTTGTGTATAAATCATAAGAAAAATCAAATTTTTCTAATGTTTCTTTATCTCTATTATGATAATATTCTGCAATTTCTTTTGGATTTTTCTTTTCTTTTTTTGCTCTTTCAGTGATTGGTGTTCCATGGCAGTCTGTTCCAGATACAAACATTACATTGCATCCATTTGCTCTAAAATATCTTGCAAGCACATCTCCTGCTATTAATCCTGCAATATGTCCAAGATGCATATCACTATTTGCATAAGGCCAAGCTCCACCTATTAATATATTTTTCAATTGCATTTCCTCCTTTTTTCTTGATAGTTCCACATATAAGATGGAACTGATTTTAAGTAGATTATTTGTTATATTTTAAACTCACATTATCAATTATAGCAAAGTAACTATGTACTTTGCTATAATACTTTTAACTTTCGTTTTGAGCCAATTTAGCTCTAACAAATTTTTTCTTACTAAACTTTTCCCCAAAACCAGTCTAAACTATTGTCAATGCTTTTCTTTTTCTTAACAGTTGCTTCCATATCGTCTATCCATAAATAACCTATAAATGAAATCAAAACAAAAATCAAGTCAAATACCATCGTAAATGTTAAATTACCAATTGTATCTGCATCTAAATCATTGCCAGTTATATATATAACTGCGTGAATAATTAATAACGCGATAAATACAAATAACATTACTGCTGCTATTGCACTCTTTTTTGTCTCCTTTGCTAGTAATAGTACAAGTATGAATAGAATTGTTGCAATTAATAGTGTTACTGGATTTGCAAAATTTATCATTGGCATATTTGGAACCCCCTATTTATATTATTTTAATTTTTTTTCAATTAAATCTGCAAGTTCTTTTGCTTTTGTGCTTATATAGTCCATATCTGTTCCTTCAATCATTACCCTTACAAGTGGCTCTGTTCCTGAAGGTCTTATTAATACTCTTCCATTTCCAGAAAATTCTTTTTCTAGGCTTTCTATTTTTGCTTTTATTTCTGGATCGTTTTCATAATCATTTTTCTTGTCGCTTGAAACTTTTGCATTTATTAAAACTTGAGGATATATTTTTATTATATCACAAGCTTCTGAAGCTGTAATATTTTTCTCCATAATTATTTTTGTAAGCATTAAAGATGTAAGTATTCCATCTCCTGTTGGGTTATAATCAAGTAAAATTATATGACCTGATTGTTCTCCTCCAAGATTATATCCTTCTTTTAACATTTTTTCAAGTACATATCTGTCTCCAACTTTAGTTTGTTCCAATTTTAGTCCATTGCTTTCCGCATATTTGTTTAAGCCTAAATTACTCATAACAGTAGCAACTAAAGTATCTTTTTTCAATGTTCCTTTTTCTTTCATATAGTTGGAGATTATAGCTAAAATTTTATCTCCATCTATTTCATTTCCATTTTCGTCAACAGCTAAGCATCTGTCTCCGTCTCCATCATAAGCAATTCCTAAGTTGCATTTGTTTTCTACTACATATTTTTTTAATACATCCAAATGTGTAGAACCACAATTATCGTTTATGTTTGTTCCATTTGGTGTATTATTCAAGATATAATGCTTAATTCCTAATGCTGTAAAAACTTTTTCTGCGACAACTGATGTTGCACCATTTGCTGTATCTATTGCTACAACAAAATTTGATGTATCCAATTTTTCAAAATCTTCTTCAAAATTCTTTCTAAAGAAATATACATATTCGTCAAGCAAGTCTGTTCTAATTTCTGATACTCCAATTTTTTCATTTACTGCTGAAAAATCGTCTAGCTTTCCAGAGTCCATAACTTCTTCTATTTCTTCTTCTAATTTGTCTGGAATCTTCATACCTTTATTACTAAAATATTTAACTCCATTAAATTCATAAGTGTTATGTGATGCAGATATAACAACGCTTGCATCTGCTTTTAATTTTTTTGTTAAGTATGCTACTCCTGGTGTTGGAAGTACACCAAGTATTTTTACATTTGCTCCATAGCTTAAAAATCCAGCTACCATTGCACTTTCTATTAATGTTCCAGAAATACGAGTATCTCTACCTATTAGAATTGTTGGTGTGTGGTCAGAATGCTTTGATAGAACATAAGCACCAGCTTTAGCTACTCTATAAACAAGGTTTGGAGATAATTCAGTATTTGCAATTCTTCTAATTCCATCTGTCCCAAAATATCTTCTCATTTTTTTCCCTCTTTCTAAGTATAAAAAATAAATTCTCTATTAGTATATCACAAAAATTTTAAAATGGAACCCTTTTTATAAAATATTTTTTGTTCTCTACATTTTGTTTGGCATCTTAATTCCAAGCAATCCTGCACCAGTTTTTAATACTATATTAACAGCATAAGTTAAATATACTCTTGCGTTTTGTATCTTTTCTTCTTCACAAATTATTTTATTTTCATTATAGAATGAGCTAAATTTTTGTGCAACTTCTATTAAAAACCTTGAAATTATATAAGGTTCATTTTTTTCTGCTGCTTGTTTAACAATATCATTAAACGAGTAAATTGTTTTAATTAAGCTAATAGAAGCTTCGTCTTCTAATGCAGATATATCTATTTCGTGTGCAGAAGGTAATGAACTTACTTTTTCTAGCACACTATTAGTCCTTACAAACATATATTGTAAATATGGTCCTGTTTCACCATTGAAGTTTAGCATTGTATCCCAATCAAATATTTCGTCTTTTATTCTGCTGTTGTATAAATCATTAAAAATTACAGCGCCTATTCCAACTTTTTTTGCTACTTCTTCTTTATCTTCCAAGTTTGGATTTTTTTCTTCTATTACTTTTGCTGCTCTTGATATAGCTTCATTTAATAAATCTTCTAGTTTTATAATATTTCCTTCACGTGTTGACATTTTTCCATTTTTTAATTGAACCATTCCAAATGGAACGTGAATTAATCCTTTTGTATATTTTTCGTCAAGTCCTAAATATTTTGCTACTTCAAATATTTGTTTAAAATGAAGTATTTGTTCATAAGAAGTTACATATATATCTTTGTCAAAATCATAAGTCCTTGCCCTATACAATATTGCAGCCAAGTCCCTTGTAGCATAAGTAGTAGAGCCATTTGTTTTTTCTACTAAACAAGGTGGCATATCTTCTGATTCTAATTTTACTACCCTTGCTCCTTCAGATTCTTCAAGCTTACCTGCTTTATCTAGTAGTTCAACAACTTCGCCCATTTTATCAGAATAAAATGCTTCTCCATTTGAAGAATCAAAATGTACATCCAACAAATCGTAAATTCTTTGGAACTCTTTTAGGCTTAATTCTCTAAACTTTTCCCATAACTTAGTACAATATTCGTCTCCATCTTCTAACTTTTTAAAATTGTTTCTACAACTTTCTAGAACACTTTCGTCTTGCTTGCAAAGATCATTTATTCTAATATATATTTTAGTTAATTCGTCAATTGGGTTCTTATCTATATCATATTCTTCTCCCCATCTTTTATAACCTTCTATTAGTTTTCCAAATTGAGTTCCATAATCTCCTAAATGATTTACTCCAATTGCATTGTATCCTAAAAATTTGTATATCTTATACAAAGCACTTCCTATAACAGTTGAACGCAAATGTCCAATATGAAAAGGCTTAGCAATATTAGGTGAAGAATAATCTATTACAATATTTTTTCCTTCACCAATATTACTGCTACCGTAATTTTCTTTTTTATTTTCTATTTCTTCAAAAACAGTTTTTGCATAAGCTTTTGGAGCAATATAGAAGTTCAAATAGCCATTTACAACTTCTATTTTTTCTACCACATCAGGTACTTCTATTTTCTCTTTTATTTCATTTGCTATCATTTGTGGAGCTTTTTTCATTTCTTTTGCAAGCTTAAAGCAAGGAAGAGAATAATCTCCCATTTGCTTGTTAGTTGGAATTTCTATAAGTTCTGCAATATTTTCTATATCTGTTACATCTTTTAGCTTATCTGCTATTATATTTTTAAAGTCTAACATTTATTTCTTGTATGATATATTTAATAACTTAAATAACCATACACTCCTTTCTTC
>CAKNRV010000040.1 GCA_930991035.1 uncultured Clostridium sp.
GCTCAATGTCCTCCTCTAACCTATTCACTTTTTCTTCTGTCTGCAAAATCCTATTTTCTACTTGTAGCCAGCGCTCGTTGCCACTTTCTTTTCTATCTTCATAATCGTACATTGTGTGTAGAGTAGAAAATATGTTAACAAATATGAATATAAGAACTATCGCTAGTCCACCTATCATTATTTTATCTTTGTTTTTCATTGTGTTTTATCCTTTCTAGTTCTTAGTATAATATAAATCTACATACACTGTATAAGTAGTTCTATCGCTTTTGCTATCTATAACTATTTCATTATTATTTATGTACATTCCAATTGCTCCAGAGTCAGTACCGATCTACTGGTCTTGTATTGTTTAGTGGAAAATACATAGTTCCATTTGTCATTATTCCTTCTGCCTTGATATATGTTACATTAGATAGCCCAGTTGCAATACTTCTGGTTCCGTTATTAGGTCCAGCTCCACAATTTATTCTTTTTTTATATACTCGTTTACCATCTATAATTTCATTTGTTTTTACTTCTTGTCCTGTTAGAACTTTCACATCTATGTCCTTCAATTTATTTAATATCTGCTTCATTAGAAGTGGCATACTTTACCACCTCCAATTTTTTTAATTGTTACTCTCTCTCTCTCTCTCTCTCTCTAGAGCCATAAGTACTTCACGTCCTTTCTCAATTTTTTGTGTAATAAATTGTTACAGTCGCTGTGCAAGTGCTTCTATCAGAATCTGTTAGAATTTGTATATTGCTTCCTCTGACGTCTACTTGTATACTTCCGTTTGCAGATAAGTTTGTATACGGCAAAGGTAAGTATATTCCAGATGCATCTGCTAAGCCTTCGATTTTCACTATTTTAGTAAAACTGCTATTAATTGCAATTGTTTTTGACGAAGTATTCGGCAAATTTCCACAGTTTATAACTTTTTTATAAACTATTTTTCCATCTATCGTTTCGTTAGTTTCTATTTCTATATCTGTTACAATATTAGTTTTTAATTTGTTATCTATATTTTTTATTTTTTCTAATACTTTCTTAAAGAGAAGTGACATTTCTATCACCTCTTTTCTTGCTTTTAATTAAAACACTTGTGTGTGTGTGTGTGTGTGTGTACAGCCATCTGCATTTCCTCCTTTTTTATTATTTCCAACGACCTATTGCTTGCCACTCAATTAAAACTGTTCTTGTTGTTTCGATTGAATGCAAAACATTAAAAGTAAACTGTTCTGTATTTGAAGTAGAGTTGCCTATCCAACACATATTTGCTGTTGTTCCGCTTATTGATATACTCGGATTTTGTATAAACACTTGAGGAAATGAAAAAACTTGCATTTGTGAATAATAAATTCCTCCAGTTTGCGCAAACTCTACATTTTGCAACGTTTTTCTTCCCCACTGCATCATTGTTCCGTCTGAAAATTTTACCCACGAGCCGTTTGCATTGCTTCCGCTTTCTACTATTCCTGCCACTTTTTCATTTAAAGCCTTTATAGCTTGCATTTCCTTTTTAGCTTGCACTATACTCCCCCCTTACCACAAATTCTAGAGTTTCCTCAAAATCTTCGAAGCCTTCTACGTCGCTCATATCTAAGTCGCCTACGCTGTCTAGGAACTGTATTATACTAGATACACTTCCGTTTTCTCCAATTTCGTTATAATCTACTCCCTTTACTAATTTGCTTCCGCAATAGATTACTTCCAAACTATCGTTACCTACTTGATATGGATATATAGTAGAATAATTTGTGTTTGCATTTATTGTTGATTCTAATGTTATTAGTGCTCGTTTTATCTTAATTTCTTCTTTGGTAGCTACATTGTCCAAATTGGTTGCACTTCCTAGCTCCACCCATTGCTGTGTACTATCATTCCAAGCATAATCTTTATTTTCACTTTTAACATTGTAGACATCTCCATTTTTTTGTCCTAATATTGGCAGATTTTGTACAGTATCAACTGTTCCCATAAATTTATATATATTTTGCAATGTATCTAACTTATTTTTATAATTATTAGTAAAATCATTTGTACTTGGACCTTTGCCTGGAACCTTATCCATCTTGTTTCCTAATTGTGTATCTATAATATCCATATTAGTATTCGTTGTATCATTTACATCATAATTTTCTCCTTTTTTAGGTTTTATGAGATTGTAGTTTTGTGTATAATCTGGCATATTACTTTTCCTCCTATATTTTCATTAAATATATCGCATAGTCAAATTTTCTAGATAATGATAAATTATATACTGAAACACTTAGGTTATTATCATCTAGTCTGATTGTTCGTGGATAAGCTCCGTTTACAGATGACATTGAAGACTTGTCTGGTGTATAGCCAAAAGTATAATTGCCTGTTCCAGTTCCTTGAAGTTTAGATTTAAACCCTAATACAAGTGTATTGTTTTTATTATATCCAGATGGATAGTTAAGTTCAAAATTGGTTTGAGAATATGCTTGTCCTGAACTAGTGCTTGCAGTCAGCGTAACAGTTCCAGTAATCACTACTACATTTGCCAATTCAGTTGTTATTGTTATATTTTTACTTCCATCAAAGTTTGCTGATCCAGTCACATCTCCATTCAATGAAATTGCCCTTGCAGTTTGTAACTTTGTTGCAGTCTCAGAATTACCGTGTACACTTACCAGCACTGGTAGCAGTAGCAGCATTACCAGTACAAGAATTAGAATTATCAGCATTTGTTGCTGTTTTTGCATTTCCATCTACATCTCCTTTCAAATTACCTTCAAAACCACTTTGAGCTGTAATTTTACCAGTACATATATTATCTTTATTCTTTAACATTAAATTATCTGTGAGAGTTTCAATGTATTCTTGAAACTGTTGATATAGTTCCTCACCATCTACACTAATAAGAGAATTTACAATTCCACATACATCCTTATTAATCCTTTTATCAACAATATTTTCTGCCGTTATATTACTTGTACTATTGGTTGTAACTTCAGCAATACATATTTCATAAATATTCTCATCTCTTTGTAGCGTAGCTGGTGTATTTCCGTTTCCCTGTTTTACTATTAATTTAGTTGCTCTTGTGTCTAAACTTGCGTTAAATTGCACAACAACTCTATCAACTCTTGTATTTGCAACAGGTCTTTCCAATGTAATAATTCTTTCTTCTGTATTTTCAAAATCTGCTCCTTCTATTAATCCAGCACCTTTAGCAACTCTTATATTCATTCCACCATCAGCTGTTACTTTCATAGAGTTTTCTCCATAATTTTTGTAATGTCCATAGTAAACCCCATTACTCAAAAACATTCTAAAATATCGCCTAAATACTTCTGCTGCATATTCTCTGTCAGGCTCCATTTGTTCACTTTCTGTATTTAATACTTCCATACTATCAAAAGGGAAGCTTTCTAATATAATATCTGCCATTTTTCTTCCTTTCTCACAAATAAAACCTATATTTTATAATATAGGTTTCTGTGTTAATTTTTTTATTTGTTCTGCTAAACTTGGTATTTTGTCTCCAAATCCTAGCTCCACAGTTATGTTATTTCTTTCATAAATTTCTTTTGCTTGTATAATGCGTTTATCTTCATAAACGCCATCACTTTCAATAGTAACAATATCTCCTAAAAAAAAATCTTTTTCATATTCCATATTTGGAATTTGATATATCTTTCCTTCGACAGATTTTATTGTCTTGTATGTATCAAGCTTTTTCTGTCCTTCTGATTTTAATTCGTCAATGTCCTCTATATTGCTTAAATCTACATAAACTTCACGTCTATCAAATCCAGTCGCTGTTCCTATTACTGTTATAAGTCTATCTTCATTTTCTCCTTTTCCTGCTGCATAAGCTACATTCTTATAATTCGTGTTATCATCTGTAACCTTTCCATTTAGTAAATTTTTCTTTTTTTCTGAGAAGATTATATACGGTACTTTTCTATTTCCTTCTAATTGGCTATGAGTATATTGCTCTAATTGCTGGTGCGTATATTGTTCTAATTCTTCATAAGTATTTCCGTCTCCTATCTGATTTATTGACCTATCAGTTCCTTCATAGCAATCAAAACTGATACATTTATTAGTTCTATCTAACACACCCTTCCAGCCCATTCCTGTGTCTTCTCCAATATGTTTTAATTCATCGTGAAGACTTGTTAATCTAGCTTGCCATACAGTTTTTATACCTCTATTCTGCGTTGGTGCAATATTTATCCACGATACATCTCTTTCTGGAGTTCTTATAGTATCATAATAGCTTTCCACTATATGATTTTTCAAATAATGTTTCATTATGTTTTCTGCTTGAGTCTCTGTTACTCTGTCATATCCATTAGTTGCTATTATTCTTCTTTTCGTAACTCCTTTTATGCAAGTACCTGTTATTTTTAGAGTTTTACTGTTTTTATTTGAAGTCATCTCTCTTTTTTCTATTAATAGTATTTTTTCGTCATTTTTATTTACAATTATCATATTATCTATTTGTAATTTTTCTGTATTTGCTTTGTTTTTGTTTATAGTAAGTTCGAATGTTCCACATTCAAAATAGTTCCACGTGCAAATCAAACTTTCGTAATTTGTTATAATTCCGCAACAACTCAAAGTTTGTATTTATTATTTCTATACAATTCATAGTTGCTATACCCCCAAATATTTATTACTATAATCTCTTATCCTAACACTATCTTTTGAAGTCTCTGCATCCGAACTATATTTTATAAGATTCTTTCCTACTATCAATTTAAAAAAACTACTGTTTAAATCAATTTTATTATAGACATCTTCAGTTTTATGTGGAGTTATAAGATTGACTGTTTCTTGTCCTTGTGCTGTATTGATTATCAATTTTTCGTTTTCTCCTATTTCCATATTTACTTTTATGTATTCTCCAGTTGTTTCGTTTGTTATCGTAGGATTTAAAGCTGGACCAGTGTATTCAATCTGCACAGGTGCATCCACATCTCCTACATTTTCAATTTCTTTATAAAACGTTACTAAAGCAAAATGATTAGGTAACGCAAGTGGAAATTTTAAGCCACCTCTTACAGATTTTATATCTATGTCTATGCCTTCAGCATCAAGCCAATAAGGATCTACACATAAAAAAGATATTGTGGCTTTATCGTGATTCATAAATCTTGCATTAAAATCCACACTATCTTCAACTCTTGCATATATCCTATATTTTTTATAATCATTTGTGTAATATAAAAGTAATTCTCCACATTTACCTGTATTTTTATTGAATGTTTTAGGATTAATTAATCTATATATTTTTCTTTTTAATTCATACAACTTTTCCCTCGACTTAGTTCTTATTGTTATATCTACCTTTATATTACGTGGATCTAACAAAGCATCTTCCGCATTTTCTCCATCTTGTGCTACTCCTTGAGTTTTTTGACTTGTTGCTCCAGGATGTCCAAGCCCCTCAATGTGAGACAGCAAAATATCTTCTGTTTCTCCACCTTTATCATTAAGTAAAATACTTTCATTTAATCCTAAATTTATTACTTCTAATTTCTGCATCTCACACCTCCTACATTATTGCTGACACTTGTGCAGCTAATTGTTCGTCAATATTCTTTAGCTTTCTATACGTTTCACTTGGTAGCTCTGGATTTTGCTCTATATTATTAGTCTGATATACATTTATTGTCTTAGTAGTCACTTGAGGTTTATCTGCTCCTGCATTGTAAGAATAAGAACCCTTTGTCCACTCTTTCATTTTACTTTCAATATTTGCATCTATTGTATCTTGTATTCTCTGTATTACATTTTGTATGTTATTAGCAACTCCTTCATTTATTCCTTGTGCTAATTTTTCACCTAGAGATTGACCTGTGATTTCATAAGCATCTCCATAATTTTTTAATAAATTAAGAATTTGCTTTTGATTATCTTCTACATTTAAAAGCATTTTTTCTGCTGTCTCTTGTGCCATATCTATTTGCTCATCATAGTATTTTTCTAGATCATCTAACTGTTGCTCATAACTTTCTTTTCGCTTTTCTGCCTCATTTTCAATTGCTTCAATTTGTGCGTCTTGCTCTTCTTGTATCTTATCTTTTTGTTCTTCTAATGAATCTTTTTTATCTTGCAATGCTCTTTCGTCCAAAGTTTTCTGATATTCTGCAATTAATTCGTCTAACTCTTTCTGATAGTTTGCTCTATTTGTAGCATCGTGTTCGAAAGCAATTAGGTCTTCTAATCTTTTCTTTTTCTGTTCATATTCAGAGTCCTCTTCGTCTCGCGATTTTTGTTCTTCAGCTTTATTTAGTGCTTCTAATTCTTTATCAATAGCCTCAATTCTTGCATCATACTCTTCATTAATTGCATTTATACGAGCATCTTTCCATTTTTCAACTTCTTCGAGATTTTTATCTATCATTTCTTTGTCTTTTTCTTGTATTTCTTCTAATTGTGCTGTAATAGCATCTGTTAGTTTCGAAACTGTATTGTCTATACTTTCTACTCTCAAATCTCGTTTTTGTTGCTCATAATCTCTAATTATTTGTAATTCTTCTCTATATAACTCTTTTCTTTCGTCAAGAGAGAGTCTTTCGTCCTTCATTATTTGATTTAGATAATTTTTATGCATTTTTATAATAGCATCATAATCTTTTGTTTGTTCTTTTACATCATAAGCAGCACCTCTGTTATTTATCTGCTCTTGTATATATGCCTCGTAATCTTCTGTTTGTTGGTTCAACACTTCTTTTTCTTTTTGTGCTAACTCCTTATTTAATTCATAAATTTTTGTTCTTAACTCTCTTTTTTCTTCAGTAGTCTTTGCATAACTGTTTAGCGCTTTGTTGTACATACTTATTTCTTCGTTTAAACTTATTTGGTCAAGTGATTTTTTATATTCTATTAATGCTTTATAATTATCTAACTTTTTATTTTCATATACACTGCTTGCACTTGAACTTGTACTTACAGATGGTGTTGAATAGCTAATACTTACTGGCTCAACTCCTGGCACATCTTCAGCCTGATAGCCTGCCATAGCCTGTAAAATAGCCAATACTCCTTCTAATCTAGGTTTAAGAGCTTCAAATGATATTCCTATATTCTGAGCAACTTGTCTTTGCACACTTTCACTTTGTAATGCTGCATTTAACATATTAATATATGATTGTATTGTTTCTTGAGATGCATTCCAAGCGGTATCTGCTTTTAACTTTTCTGCATTAATATAGTCTTGGGCTTTTGATATGATAATTCCCTCTGCGTTTGCTGCTTCTGGATACGCCTCTGCTAAAGCTTTTACTGCTGCTTGGTATTCTGTTGAAGATTTATTTGTTGTCTTAACTGTATCTAAATATTTTTGCATTTGATTAGCATTAATCTTTAATTGTGCAGCTTCTTTTTGTTGGTTCTTAACTGTGTCTGTATCCAAGCCTTCACTAATCTTTTTTACTGCATTTAGTTCTTCTATTCCTTTAGCATTTGTATTTAGTTTATTATTCAATTCATCTATACTATCTCCAAATTTACCATTTGCTTGTATATTGTCTTGATATTGTTTTTCTAAGTCTCGTAATTGTTTTTGAACTTCACCTAGTTCACTATCTGCTTCCCAAAATTTATCCCAATCAAAATTTTCGTCAAAGACTGACATTCCTGTAATATTAGAAAGTTCTTTGCTTCTCTCTTGTAATTCTGCCTTTTTTTCTAAGTAAGCAATTTGTTCTTGTATTGCCTCTTTCTCTGCTTCTAATTTACTTGCATCATCTTCTGTATATTCATATGTTCCATTTTTTATTTGATTATATCTCTCTGTAACTTCATTTAATTTTTCTTGTGCTTCCGTCGTTTCTTGAACTTTTGTACTGTATATTGCTAATACACTAATTATAGTAGACAATGCTACTGCTATTGCTCCTAGCGGATTTGCTGTTAATGCAGCTGTAAATCCTTGAGTTGAAATTGTAGCTTTTAGTGCACTTGCTTGATATAAATCATAAGCCTTTTTTGCTGCTGTTATTGCTATTGCTAATGTTCCAAGTGTAACAACAAAAGTAGTAACTCCAACAACTGCCTCTTCATTTTGTGAAATAAAACTAGTTAATGTAGTTAACATAGTTGTTTTAAACTCTTCTATCTTTGCTAAAGTTGGTTCCAATGCCTCAGTATATGCAACTTGTGTTTCTCTCAATGCTTGAGAATATTCTCCTTGTTTACCTGCTAAAGTATCCATATACTCAGCAGCAGCTCCTGCAAATGGCGCAGCCGCTTCCATTGTTCTATTTAAGTATGCTTGATTTTTTTCAGCTTCTGTTAATTGTCCAACTGTCTTGCCAATGCTCTCTGCATATTTGCTTTCCATAACTGACAAGTTCTCAGTTACACCTGCTGCATCAGACAATGTAGATATACCATTTTTATAACCTTCCGATGCCATTCTAACAGCTTCTGATACAGAATAGCAAGCTTGTCTATTAGAAATAGCACTTTCTGTTAATGACATTATCATTTGTTCTGTTTCTTCTACTGTATAGCCCATTAAACTAAAATTCTTAATTGCTGTTGCTATATCTGTCTGAGTAAGCCCATATTTCATAAACTTTTGCATTATTTGCGTTAGCTTGTTCATATCTTGTCCAGTATAATCTGCTATATTTTGTAAGCCAGACATTGCCTGAGTATAACTATTATACTCAGTTACACAAGATTTAATAGCACTACCAATTTGGTTTAACGCTACTACTGCAGTAGCAGACATTGCAATAAAGCTAGCATCTAAGCTTTTATTACTATTTTCTAATGATTTATTGCTACTTTCCAGCTCTTTTATCTTCTGTTTTGCTGTATTTAATCCTTGTTCTAAGGCTTGTGTTTTAATTTGTAAATCTATAACTAATTTACCGTATTTGTGTTTCTGTTGCCATTTTACACCTCTTTTCGAGCATAATAAAACACTTACATTTCTGTAAGTGTTTATATTTTTAATTATCTGTCAATATTATTCTATACACTTTGTATGTAATTTTATCTGTTTCAACTACTTTCTTTAAATATATATTTATCTTTTGTAAACAATATAAACTATCTGTTTTATCGCTTATTCCAACATTTGTGTTCCAATAAATCATATATGTTTTTTCGTTTTCAATAGAATTTTCTCTTCTTTCCCAACTATAATTATCGTCCGTAAGATATTGTAAGTCTGTCCAAAATGAACTTATCGTTTGTTGTTTTCCGATTTCTCCAATATTCAAAATCAGTTGCTATATATTGATTCAATCTGTTTTCATTTCTTTCTTTTAATATATTTAGTATTTCATTAATCACTTCTGAATCTGATATAAATTTTCCTTCTTCTATTAATTCTCCTTCGTGTTCTAAATTTTCTAACTCTTTTTTGTTTTCTATTAGATTTGGAACAAAAATCATTAAAACTATTACTAATATTACAATGGCAATAATCCAAGTTACTTTGTTATTATTTTCTTTTACCATATAAATCCCCTCCTATAAACATTCTACACTAAATAGTAAAATATTACAAGAGTATTAAAAGTTGTCCGCTGTTACCTCAACTTCATCTTTGTTAGTTGATTTATTAAGTTCAGCATACTTTTCAAATATAATTGGTATTTCGTCCACATAGTAACTATTTAATAGTTCTGATTTAGATATTCCGATTTTATTACATACAACAATTATTTCTTGAAGCCAGTTAGGGTCATTAGATTTTTCATTGCTGGCTTCATTAGTGCGAAAAAACTTTCTAATTTATTAATCTCCCAGAACTTTATACAAATTTCAGCTAGTTCTGTTGGTGATAACTCGTTTTCAATGTAATCTTCTTCAATGTCCAATAATTTACTTAAAAAGCTAAATAAAAACTTTGGTGCTATCATTAATAATTTTGTTATTAAATTAATAAGATTATCCAAGCTTAACATTTCTGATAATCTAAAATCCTGCTTATTGTCAGAAAGCTCCTTAATGAAGTCCTCTGGCAAATTTTTTAAAGTTTGTAGAGCTTCAAAATACTTGCCACAAGGCATCTTTTTTATCTCTACACCATACATTTTTACTGTTTCTTTTAAACTTAAACTTTCATTGCTTTTTGCCATTTATATTTTCTCCTTTTACAATTATTAATATATTAAAAGAGGAGAGAACTCCTCTTTATTACCTAATGTTTTTAAGGTAAGTCATCTGCTGGTACTTTTTCTATTGTGTCAAGCCAAGTTAAATCTGCATTTCCTGCTTCTGTATCTTTTATATCATAGAATTTACCATCACAAGCTCTTTCCAAGAATTTTCCTGTAATTTCTACACTTTGTTTGCTATTTCCTTTTGTTTGTAAATCCATTTTTACTGTAGCAACCTTAAATCTATATTGCTTAAACATTCTATAAGTACCATCTGCAAGTAGTCCACGATAACTACAAGCCAATTCTGGTGCTACATCTCCTTTACTAAAAGAATATGTTTTTGTTTCTTCATCATAGTTTCCACCTCTTAGCTGAGCTCTTAATTCATTAGATAGCTCAGCTAAAGTTATTGTTACGTTTTCCCCTGTTACATCAGAATCTGTATCCCAAATTCCATCATCTGCTAAAATATCTTCCTCATTTGCTTGTTCTTCTTTTGATAAAGTTTGAGCTGCTGGAACTTTTACCATTGTTCCTACAATATAACTTTCTTCTGTATTAGTGGTAATTGGAAATATCCTTAATCCACTAAAACCTTTTAAATATTTTCTAGCCATGTTTTTATCCTCCTTTTAATAAAAATAAAGAGAAGTTTTTTACTCCTCTTCTAAACTTTCTTCTTTTTCAAAACGCATTGTCTTATGTTTCTGTTTGCTGTTTGAATCATTTACATCCAAATACAAAGTTCTTTCATATCCAAGCTCTTGCATTTTGCTTACAACTTGTATCGCTATTTTTGATACTTCACTAGACGATGTGCCCCATACATCTGCTTTTATTGCTAATGCACTTGAATACTCTTTATCGTCGCCATAGTCAGATGGTTCATTTCCTAGTTCCATATAAGTAATACAAGGTAATTTTGACCAATCTTGTTTACCTTCTTCACATACATCTTTTACTACTTTTTCGTCTTGTAATTCTTTTAGCTTTTTATATACTGCAGTTTTTTGATTAATCATTATTTACCACTCTCCAATTTTCTTATATCAGCTTGTACTGATTTTATTACTTCTTGTTCTACTTCTCCAGAATTTTGGGCATGAAGATAAGCAGGTGTCATATATGGCTGTGCTGTTTGTCCTGGCCAATCAGCTTTGTAAGATACTCCTTCTGGTCTGTCTATATCGCTTTCTCTGCCTCTTTCTCCAGTACCAAACTCTGGATACGCAGCATGGTCACAATTTGTATAGACCTGACAGTCTATTCCTTCAGGCGTTATTTGTCCATCTTCTTTTATAGAGTTTCTTAGTTCTCCTGTATCAACAGGGCAGAGCATTTTAGCATTTCTTTGTACCTTCTTCATTCCTCTTCTACCACCCTTCAGGCAAGACTGTTTAATATCTCCACCTAAGCTTGATAAGGTAGCAAGTGTTTCATTTAGTCCCTGTAATGTAGACATTTAGGCACCTCTTAATACTAGAATAGTTGTATGGCTATCTCCAGTAATTAAGCTTTTAATAGTATAATCATTATTGTTATACACAAGTATATTACCAATTTTACCTATTGTTTTATCACAAGTAACTATTGCATTGGCCTCTATTTCTTTACCATACTCTTGTTGGATATATTCTCTTGTACTAAATTGGAAATTACCTTTGAAACTATCTATCTTTTCAACTTTGCCATTTTCAATAACAGAACCTTCCTCATCTTTAATAGTCCCTTCTGTCCATATTTCTATGTCTTTATCGTAAAAAGTATCTGCTATTGCTTGTTTAAATATTTCTGGTATTTTCATTTTTACCACCTCATATATGCATACGGTTGTGTAAACTAAAATCAATATTTATTTACTAACAACCTTGATTTTTCAAGG
>CAKNRV010000041.1 GCA_930991035.1 uncultured Clostridium sp.
ACTACTTATTTCTTCTTTTTTTATATTCGCTGGGCAGTCTGTCTCTCTCTCTCTTTTACAGCTCCAACGGTTTCATTCATTTTATTAATTTTCTCCTTTGCATTTTTCTTGTTTTTTTCTTTATTTCAGTTCAAATTAGTTTTATAGTTTCACTTTTTTATTGTATAGGAAAAATCGAAGATTTTTGCTGTACAACAAAGTTTAAGTTTCCTTGGGCTCTGCATATTTGCGAAGCAAAATGCACATATGGCGAAGCCACTTTCTTTATTATACACTATATTTTTCATTTTGCAACACTTTTTTACATTTATTTATTTTTACATTACAGGATAATGGCGTAGAGATAAAAAAGTGGCGCGGTAAGATCTGTCCCTAACGCGCCACTTTTCTATTTCAATTCTTTTCTATTATTTTTTATAACCTTTAGTGCATCTTCTAATGCCACTTCAATTCCAGCTAAAACACCATCTGCATACTCTTCAGTTCCACTTTTTATTTCTCTTGACATTTCATTTGCAGTCTCTATTATTTCAACCTTTTTCTCATATGCTTTTTTAGTAATTTCGTGTTCGTCAATCATAGAAATAATTCTGTTTTCTGCCTCTTTTATTATTCCATCAGCTTCATTTTGAGCTTCAACTAATATTCTCTGCCTTTCTTCTTTTATCCATTTTGCTTGTTTTAGCTCATCTGGCAATTTTAATCTAATTTCTTTTACTATATCTAATATTTCTTCTTTATTAACAATACATTTACTTGAAAATGGTATTCCTCTGCTTTTATCCAGCAAGTCTTCTAATGTCTCCAATAAAGTAAATATTTCCATACTCTTACTCCTTTCGATTTAAGAATATTAAATGTACTCTTCCATATTTTCTTAAATCATATATTTCTACTTGTACTCTTTCTAATTCTTTTAAATCTCTTTCTTCTTCATCTGTTTCTATAATTATTATGCCTTCTTTATTTAATAAATCTAATGAAATAATTTGCTCAATTGCTTTTACAGATAAATCTGCTTCATACGGTGGGTCTAAAAATATAATATCAAATTTTATATTTCTATTTTCTAATTCTTCTAAACATTTTTTATAATCTTTTTCAAATATTTCAGATTTATCCTCAAACCTTGTCTTTTTAAGGTTTTGATATATCATTTTTACTGCATTATGAGACTTTTCACAAAAATATACTTTTTTACTGCCTCTGCTTATGAACTCAATACCTATTGCACCACTTCCAGCAAATAAGTCTAAGACTATACTGTTTTCTATTTTATTTTGTATTATATTAAATAAAGATTCTTTTACTCTATCTAAAGTTGGCCTAGTATCTAAACTATCTATTGAATTTAATTTTGTACCTCTGGCAGTACCACTTATTACTCTCATAGCTAAACCTCGATATGATATATTATATATTTTATCTGTTATTTTCAGTATGTCAATAATATTTACACAATTGTAATATATATTTAACATTTTTGTAATACTGTTATATTTTTGTAATATTCGAATTATATTATATAACATTTGATGTGTGTTGTAAATACGAATTATAAACATTCTTTTTATTACGAGTAGTTACAATTCACATCTAATGCTAAAATGCGAAGCAATGTTATTTTAAATTTTATGTTTCCGGCCCCCAACTGCGTACAAACTGTATAAACAAAAACTAAAGTTTTGTTTAACAGTTTGTAAACTTGTCGGTCCCCACCTTAAGCGCTCCAACATAAAATTTAAAATATACATTGCTTCGCACAAAATATATACAGCAGTAAATCGTAGAATGTAAAAAAAATTACTATATAAAAATTATATAGTAACTCTCTTTATATCTTTCTAATCCTTGTTTACATCTTTTAATAATTCTAGTTGTGAAATAAGTAAAGATTCCATTTTTGCTTTGTACACATCAAATTGCTTTTGTAAATCTTCTAACTCCTTATTTTTTATAGTAATTTGTTGCTCTAATTCTGTAAGTTGTTGTCTTGCAGTTCCTTGTGCTTCTCTAATAATTTGGTCAGCTTGTTGCTGAGCAACTTTTTTTACATCGTCAGCTGCACTTTGAGCCATAACTAAAGTATTTTGAAGTGTTGATTCAAGATTCTTATATTTTGCTAGGTTAGCTTCTAACTCTGATATTTTATTTTTGTTCTCATTTGATTCTTTATATAGTTTTTCATAGTCTGCTGTCAATTCATCTAAAAAATTATCTACTTCTTCCACACTATATCCATTCATCATTTGTTTCGAGAATTTTTTATTTTCTATATCCAGTGGTGTATACATATTCTCCCTCCTAAACTCCTTATATAACTATATTAATTATTTGCATTATTTCTTAGCCATGAAACAGATAATTTGTTTTTTATCTCTTCTCTTGCCATTTCATTAGTAATATCATAATTATATGGTGCCACTAAAAATATTGAGTTTGATACTTTTTGTAAATTGCCATCTAATGCATGAACTGCACCACTAACTACGTCAACTATTCTTCTTGCAATATCCTTATTTACATATTCCAAGTTTACTATAATTGACTTCTTTTCTTTTAATAAATTACAAATGCTCTCTGATTGTTCGAAAGTTGTTGGTTGACAAATCACCATTTTTACTTGTTGGGTTTGTGGCATATTTACAACTTTGCTATTTCTTCTTCCCCAAATTTTTCTTTCTTCTTCTTCCTCTTCTTCTGGTTCTTCTGTATCTATATCTTTATCATAATTTACATTTTCTTCTTCTGCTTCTTCGTCTCTTTCTGGTAATCCTAGCATTCCCCATACTTTTTCCATAATAGCTCCTGACATTTTAATAACCTCCTTAATATTCGTCATTGGTTTCTATACCCATATAGTATCTATCATTTTTTATATATTGTCAATAGTTTTTTAATTATTGTAACAAAATTTTAACATAATTGTAATATTTTTGTAATATTTGTTTTAATTATTAATCAATATTTCGTCATAAATCGAAATGCTATACAAACTTAATATTTCCGAAGATGTAAATCCTAACTCTGTTAGTTCAGTACTTGTATAATTTGTTACAATTGAATACTTTTCATTTGACTCCAAAATTTTTACATATATTTTGTCTTCATATCCTATTCTTGTTCTTACCACATAAGGAATTTGATTGTCTCCTTTTTGCTCGTATGATATTGCTTGACTTGGCACTTTTAATCCAGATTCACTCCACCAAATGATGCTGAATGATATTTTTCTATAACTTATTAATTCATCCACATTCTTTTCTATTCTAAAAGTAATTATGTAATCATTGTCTTCTACTGTTTTATATTCAATTGTTGCATCTACTTCAGCTCCACTTGGTAATCTTAGTTTTAATTTATCTCCTACCTCTGCTTGTTTTGCATATTCAGAGTCCAAAATGCAAACAATATAGCATTGATAATTGTCTATTATCTTACCACTTTCGTTACTTGACGGAATAATTTGTCCTGTTTTTAGGTTAAGGTTTTCTAAAAACTCTTTATTGTATTTTCCAAAATCGTCAGTAGTAAGAAGTTCCTCATAACCATCAACTCTATATGATACTACTCCGCTTCTTGTTGCTGACAAATATTCTGCACCAGAATTTAATTGGTTTTCATAATCTTGTCGTTCGTCCACTAGTTTTTTTAAATATGAGCCAGCTGGGCTTAATTCTCCAGTTAGTTTTGCTTTTCTTGTCATATTGTTTAATATTTCTTTTTTACTTTCAGTTATTTTTGTTAAATCACTTTCATTGTACAAGTTATTAATGCTCTTATCTATTTGTTCTTCTAGTACTCTAGTATCTGATGTAAGTGGATTGTCCGGTTCAGACATTGCTTCGTCTATTTTAGCATCTAATTCCTGTATTTTTTTTATTAATTCTTCTTCATTGTTTGAATAATATCTAAAAATTGCATCTCCTTTTGCAACTTTTTCGCCCTCTGTTTTAATCTGCTCAATTCCGTTTTTATATTTTTCTCCTTTTAATACAGTCTCGTCTCTTATAATATATCCTGTTGCAGTTTCCTCCTCTTGAATTTGCCCCATTTCTACATATACTGTATCTGTTGGATTTATTATTAATCTCACAACCAAGTAGATTATATATATCATAATTGCTAAAAATGCTAGAATAACTAGTTTTTTCTTATGCAGTTTTACAATCTGTACAAATTTGTTACTACTCTTTTTTCTTGCTGTTTTTTCCACAATATTCCTCCAAAATAATTTGTATATTATTTTGTATATTATCTAGTCCATTAATCCAGATAATATTTTTATACTTTCTAAACCACGTAAGCTGTCTTTTGGCATATCTACGTGTTTCCATTTTTATTTTTTCTATCATTTCTTCTTTGCTTATATCACCATTTAAATATTCCACAACTTCTTTATATCCAAGACCTTGCATAGCTGTTGGAAAATTGTGATATTTTTTTAATAAATTTTCAACTTCTTGTACCAAGCCATCATTTATCATAATATCTACACGTTTATTTATTCTTTCGTATAGTTTTTCTCTGTCCATTGTTATACCAAATAATAAATAATCAAATTCTGGTCCATTTTTTCTTGACTCTGTTTCTAGTTCTGTTTTAGTTTTGCCTGTTGAATGGTAAATTTCTAAAACTCTACAAATCCTTTTTCTATCATTTTGGCTTATTTTTTCCATAGCTTGTCTGTCAATTTTTTCTGCCATTTCGTAAAGTTTATTTAATCCTTGTGTTCGTTCAATTTCTTCTAATTCTTTTCTATATGCATCGTCCACTTCAATTTCGTTATATTCTATTCCATATATTAATGATTCAAGATATAGACCTGTCCCTCCAACAACAATAGGAACTTTCCCTTTTGATAATATTTCTTTTATGGCATTTGTAGCTTCTTTTTTATATTCTGCTACACTATATCTTTGCTCTGGAGAAATGCAATCAATCAAATAGTGCTTGATACCTTGCATTTCTTCTGGAGTAGGCTTTGCAGTTCCAATTGTCATATCTTTATATATTTGCATTGAATCACAAGAAACTATCTCTCCATCTATTTTTTTTGCGAGCTCAATTGATAATCCTGTCTTTCCTGAGGCAGTTGGCCCACATATTACTATTACTTTTTGCATTTATTTTTTCAATCCTCTCATTATTTGTGCGTTATTGTAATACATTTGATGCCTGGTTGTCCTGTTCCAAAGTGTTATCGTTTATGGCATTTTGACTTTCTTGTACAAGTACATTATTTTCATTTAAAGTGTTTTGTTCCTCTTGTCCAAGCACATTTTCATTTAAAGTGTTTTGTTCCTCTTGTTCAAGTACATCTTCGTTTAAAATGTTTTGTTCCTCTTGTCCAAGCACATTTTCATTTAAAGTGTTCTGATTCTCCTGCTGTTGTATTTCTTGATTTTCCTGTATTAATCTTACAACTTGTTCTTGGATATTTTTAAAATACATACATTCAAATATTAAAACTATAAGCAAAAGTACTCCAAGAACCGCTCCTCTTTTTAGTAATACACTTTTATCTAAGCCACCAGTTTTATACTTATAATAAGATTTAGCAAGTAAAGGTAACATTACTAAACCATTTATTGGAACAAACAAAAATGTAATTAAATTTTTGCCAGTCTCTGACACTTCGGTTATCTCTATGCCATTTGTACTAATCCAATACACAACAGATGTTAAAGCATACATTACAGCCAATCCAACTACTATAAAAACTAGTCTTTCTTTTTTTAATAAATCTCCTAAGCAATGATAAGTTAGCACTATTGCAACTACATTTAAAATAATAATAAAAATTAAAATAAAAATCATTGTTCCATCCTACTTTCTTGAGAATTTTCTTTCTATATCATATTTTGTCATTCTTATTGCTGTTGGTCTTCCGTGCGGGCAAGTAAACGGATTAGGCAATACTAATAATTGTCTCATTAAGTTGTCCACTTCTTCTCTTGTTAAAGCCATATTAGCTTTAACGGCCGCCTTGCAAGCCACTGTTGCTATAAATCTTTCTTCTATTTCTTGTTTTGCAGTTCTTGCCACTGTATTGATTTCATCCAAAGTTTCCAAGAATAATTCTTTGGTATCCAAATCTAAGCAAATAGTTGGTACACCGCTTAACTTGATTGTATTTTCTCCAAATTCTTCTAGTATAAATCCAGCTTTTTCAAATATATCCATATTGTCTTTTGCTATTTGCATTTCTTTATGACTCAAATTAATTATGTCTGGAAGTAACATTAATTGTGAATCTTTGTTATCATCACTATAATAATTAGCTTTAACTTTTTCGTAAAGTATTCTTTCGTGAGCTGCGTGTTGATCTATAATATATAGCTCATTATTCATTTCTATAATAATATAAGTTGAAAAAGCTATTCCGACATATTTGTATTGCGGAGTTTGATTATCTGGCAATTTTTCAAATATAGATACATTTTCTACTGTTTTTAAATCTTTATCTGTAACTCTGTTTTGATCATCTTTTTCATTTTTTTGTTCTTCTTTTGGCTCCTCTTTTATAGCTGTTCCAAAAGTACGAGCATACATTTCATTAAAATCAGCATAATTTGGCTCTATTTTTAATTTGTCTAGTTCCTTTATTTTATCACTTACTTCAGATAAGTCTAATTTTTTAGTAGCATCTATATCTTCCTGCAATGTTGAATTATTTTCTTTATTATTATAAATTTGTGCTATAAAATTTTGCGTATCGTCTATATCTGTACCTTCTTCTTGTTTTTTTCTGTTATAAAACATACTAAATAGCTCACCTAATTTTGAACCTGATTTGTCTTTATGCTCTTCATTTTCTTCATTTTGGTTACTATTTTGTGTTTCTGTGTTCTGAGTCTGGTTGTCCTTTGATATTTCAGTATTTTGATATTTATAACCGTTTTGCTCTTCTACATTCTTATCTTTATAATCGTTTAAGTTATCTGTATTTTGAATTTGATAATCACTAGATGTTTCAGAAAGTTTACTTAAGCTTGCACTATTTAAGCCATCTTCTTTTCTTCCTTCACTGCTTGCTTTACTTTGTAAAAGTGAAAAATCTCTAAAAGGTTCATTTTTCATTTTATTTATTTCTTCTAATATGTCAACCTTTGGTTCTTCATATTTAGGCTTTTCTGGTTCTTTTTTTAGACCTTGTGGAACACCAAAGCCATCATTAATTTTCCAACTATTATTTGAATTTATTTGCTTATCTAGCTCTATCTTTGTTCTATCTGGTATTAAATCTTCTTTTAATAAGCTATCCTTTATTGCGTGATAAATTGCTTTAAAAATCTTGTTTTCATCCTCAAATCTGACCTCTAACTTGGCAGGGTGCACATTAACGTCAACCTTTTGTGGATTCATTTCAATATTTAAAACCAAAAATCCATATTTTCCAATTGTAATTAAACCTTTATATGCTTGCTCCGCAGCACTTGTTAAAACTTTGTCCTTTATATATCTTTTATTAACAAAAAACAGTTGATTAGACCTATTAGAACGAGCAATAACAGGTTTTCCAATAACTCCATTTACTTTTATATCTTCATATTCATAATTTATATTAATTATGTTGTCTGCTATTTCTTTTCCATATATGCTGTATATAACAGACTTCATATCTCCATTTCCTGAAGTTTGTATTATTACTTTTCCGGAATTCACAAGCTTTATTGCTATTTCTGGGTGTACTAATGCAATTCTTGTAACTACATCTTCAATATATCCAGCCTCTGTAAAATCTTTTTTTAAAAACTTGTATCTTACTGGTGTGTTATAAAACAAATCAGTTACAGTTATAGTTGTTCCTTGTGAACATCCAGCATCCTCAAAATTAATTACATTTCCGCCTTTAACCTCTATTCTTTTACCAATCTCATTATCAGCAGTTTTAGAAATAAGCTCCACATCACTTATAGCTGCAATACTTGCTAAGGCCTCACCTCTAAACCCCATAGAAGTAACAGTCTCTAAATCTGAAGCCTCACGAATTTTACTAGTTGCGTGTCTCTCAAACGCAATTTCCATATCATCTGGTAAAAATCCCTTGCCATTATCTGTAATTCTTATATAAGTGATTCCTCCATTTTTTGTTTCTATATTTATTTTAGTTGCTCCTGCATCTATTGAATTTTCTACTAGCTCTTTTACTACCGAAGCTGGTCTCTCTATAACCTCTCCAGCAGCAATTTTATTAATAGTTAAGTCATCTAATAAAACTATATTACCCATTTTATTCCTCCGAATTTTCTACATTTCACTATTCCATAGAATTATATCATTAATATGTATTTTTTGTATAGTTTTTTGTGAAATTTTTGTAATATTTTTGTAAACTTCTTGAACTTTTTGGACACTCCTTTTCGTTCAAGTTTTTGAACTTTTGGGACACTCCTTCTCGTTCAAGTTTTTATTTTTTTGTAACCCTTTTTTTATTTTTGAATAATATATACCATACGAAAGAACTTAAAATATTTTAATTCATTTAAAGTTTTGTAAGGAGGTACAGAAATGGGAAATTGTTGTAACAATAACGAACTTCTTTGGTTTATAATCCTATTCTTACTACTTTTCTGTTGTGGAGGTAACAACTGTTGTTGTAGTAACGGATGCAATAATTCTTGTGGTTGCTAATTACATTTATTTTCTATTAGAAAGGGGTGAAATATATGCCAGAAAATAGAGGATGCGGATGTGGCTTCGGATTTGGTGACGATTGCTGCTGGATAATAATCGTATTAATATTAATATGTTGCTGCTGCGGTGGTAACAGAGGTGGATGTTGCTAATAGCTTATATATGCATACATCAAAAATTTATAAAAAAGATTGAGCTTTATGCCCAATCTTTTTTATATTATAAATTATCTTGTTTTGTTGTTTTCTTTTCTTCTTTCTTCTTTTCTTCTATCCTTTTTAACCTCTACCTGTTTTTTTCTTCTATCAGTTTTAGCTTTTCTTCTATTTTCGAACATTCTTCCATCTTTATCTACTATCATACTTTTTCTCCTTTTTCTTAAGTTACTCAAATTGTAGCATTAAGATATAGTTTTGTCAAGGAGATTTTATAATTTTGGCTGGGGTACTGTGATTCGAACACAGGAATGTCGGAGTCAGAGTTTAACCAAGCCTTTTTCTATTATTTTCTAATATACCCGATAATATGCTTAATATCAACATTTTTTACATATTTTTATTTCTATATTATACTGTGATTTTCTTATTTTTTCTAAATCAATGGACAAGTTTTGGACAAGTTTTAAAGAGCTAGACTAACTAGCTCTTAATTCTTTTTGTAATCTCAAAAAAGGGAGCCATTGACAGCTCTCTTAATGTTCAAATTTTAATCTTAATAATTCCATAGAAAATTCTTTTGGTGTCATAATATTTATTCCATATTTCTTGATTTCCGGCATATTTTTTAAATTTAATAAATGTTCATCGCTTGATACTAAATACTTTATATTTCCATCTATACAGCAGTCTATAAATTTATTATCGTCTGGGTCTTCCGTACAATATTTCGTTTTACTTATACATTCAACCCTTTGTATTTCCCATAAAGCATTAGTCAATTTATAAAATAATCTATCTATTTCTTGATTAGTATATAACATATTATTTTCTTTTGCTCTTCTTTCGATTTCTTCCATTGTTCTTAGGAAAATTCTAAAAGCCTCTTGATATGTTTTTATATTCATACAAAAACATATCTCGCCATCATGTTTATATTGAAACAAATCAGCACAACTTGTTTCATTATGAAATATTGCATCTACTAATGTATTAGTATCAACTACAACTTTAATTCGACCTTCTCGATTTTGCTTCATTTCTAACTTGTTTTAGTAATCTCCTACTATCTTCTTTTGTCCAGTTAACAGCTCTAGCCATAGCCGAACAAGTTTCACACAATTCTTCCCATTCTGGTCTTATATTAGATGCAATTGATTTTCCTTTTAATTTTAGATTTGACATTTTTTTATACCCCCTAAAAATAAAATCAACTTTCATCATTTATACACCTCTGTTTATAATATATTAATAATTATTGCCAAATATTAATAATATTATTCTATTATTATACCACAAGTATACATAATGCGCAAGTTGTTTATTTTTATTGTATAACATATAATATCATATTTAATAAAAATGTCAATACCTTTGAAAAATAAAAAACGGCTCAAAATTGACGCATTAAAATCAATTCTAAGCCGTTTTTATTTTTAATAGATAGTTTGTTATTTAATAACTATTTTTTGTCCTACGTAGATTAAATTAGCGTTAACGATGTTGTTATCTTTTACTAGCTTAGCAACAGTAGTTTTATATTTAGAAGCTATTCCAGATAGTGTGTCTCCTGACTTAACAGTATATGTTTTAGTAACATCTGCACCTAAAAGCTGATTTACTTTTGCCTGTACTTCGTCATAATCATATCCTGATTGTTCTAATTTATTCTTTCTATCTTCTCCATTCCCCCATTCACCATTTATAACCTCTTTTGCTATTTCTGTTATAGATTTTTTATTGTCTTTAGATAATATTTCGTTTACTCTGTCTTGTACAGCATTATAGTCATAACCAGCCTCTTCTAAACGTTTTTTTCTATTTTCTCCGTCTCCCCACTTGCCGTCTATTACCTCTTGTGCAAGTTCGTCAACAGTTCTTTTATCGCTAGCATCTGCAGGACCAGACTCTTTCATTATATCTTCATTGTATAAATAATTCATATCGCATCTACCAGATATACCACTTATACTTCCATCTGATGTATATTGCCAAATGTCAGGATTTTCTATTTGTGGTTTGCTTACTTTGTATTGAGCTACCCATATAGATAAATCTTTGTCAAAATCACTCATATTAAGTTCATTTTTTAACCAGTTAGCATTTGCATATACGCCTACTTGATAGCCCTTGCTTTTCACGTATTTTGCAAATTCGTTGCATTGTTCTGTTAAAGTTTCTACTGTTTCTCCTTGTATGTCTTTGTCTTCCATATCCAAGTAAATTGGCATATCCAACTTTTTACCATCTAATTGTTCTAATGCCCATTCCAATCCTTCTTTCAAGGTATCTACTGTATTACAGTAGTTATATATGTATGCGCCTATTTTTATCCCTTGTGCTCTAGCATTTTTATAATTAGTTTCAAATTTGCTATCTTTATAATTAGCATCGTAATCATATATATTACCTAATTTTAATATAGCAAACTCTATCCCATCTGCTTTTACCTTGTCCCAATTTATAAAGCCTTGAAATTCGCTCACATCTATTCCTTTTATAGCCATTTCTATCACTCCTTATCCTTGTTATAATTTATATTAGATATTCCTAATACAGCTCCCATAAATGTCGTAACCGCTGTCATTATCGTTAATACTATATCTGTACAGCCTACATTAAAAGTAGTTAGTATAGCACCTGTTAAAGTCGTCAGTGCTGGTAAAAATACTAGTGTTATCCATTTTAATACATCATATACTTTATTACTCATTTTATATTCCTCCCCTCTAATAATATGTCTATTTTCTTGTCAGTGTTCTCCATTTGACGTTGTAGTAACTCTAAAGATTTTGCAGTATTAAGATTAGTCTGTTGCATTTCTATCAAACAGTTAGAGATTGTTGTTGTACTTTCTTTTACTACTTCTAATGTAGTTTTAATCGTTTCTTGATTTTCTGTATTTTTCTTTTTATTTGCTACATAGTCCCACAAAAATATTATGACTATTACAGCACTTACTCCATAAGTGCCTAACATTTGCCCAATTTGCGTTAATGTTTCCATTGCTCAATGTCCTCCTCTAACCTATTCACTTTTTCTTCTGTCTGCAAAATCCTATT
>CAKNRV010000042.1 GCA_930991035.1 uncultured Clostridium sp.
TAAGATAACCCAAATAATATAGCATAGATACTAAATCTTTTTCTGTAAATTCAATCGCTGGATTAAACTTTGCAGTAATATCACTTATTATACCTTGACCGGATACCGTTTTTTCAATTATTTTTTCTCTTTCTTCACCTTTGCATAAATCTAACATATTACCAAGTTTATTATAATCACTAGCAATGTTTACATCTATTAGTTTTTCTGGTATTTCTTTATAATTTATGTATTCCTTTAAGAAATATAAACACATATTAGAATTATATATTTTGTCTTGAGCTTTAGTAGAAAATTGGTAGCCATCATAATTTTCTTTCATAATAGGTAGCAAAGTATCTTGCTCCTCATCAGAAATTCCAAGACTATTCATCATTTCTATTAAATCAGTTTGAGTAAATCCCATCATATTATTAAAATCTCTGTCTTGTGTTTTATCAGAGCTAATATTAAAGCCAGAAGTTAGGCTATCCAAAGTAATAGGAGCAACGCCAGTAATAAATATTCTATCAACAACACTTTCTGTGCCTTCTTTTAGAATTTCATACCACTTTCTAACTTTTCCATTTTTTGAGACAAGTTTTTTAAATTCATTAGTACGGAAACCTAATAATTCATTGGCAAAGTGGTCATATTCGTCAATTATTACATATATTTTATTTTCAGCCTTTTGGATTTTAAAAGACTTGATTAAATTATCTAAAATGTTTTCAGCATCATCTTCGAAGTTTACAAAAAAATCTAAATTATATTTCTCTACAAATTCTTTTATAGAAAAGGCAGTTCTACTTTTAAAACCTTTTATTGTTGCTTCTTCATTAGAAGTATCAATACCAGAAAAATTAAATTTAAGTATACAATAACTATTTTTTAGTTTAGTGGGATTTTTTCCAATATATGTATTAGCAAAAAGCTTATCAAATTTATTTGCCTTTAAAATGTCATAGTAATTTTCCAAAGTACTGGTAAATAGTGTCTTACCAAATTTTCTAGGACGCAAAAACATAATATAAGGTTCAGGCAAATCTTCTAATTTTTCTATATACATAGTCTTATCTACGTAATAATAATCATTTTCAATTAATCTTTCATAATCACTAATTCCATAAGGTAATTTCTTCATAAACCATCGCTATCCTTATTTTAAATTTGGGTTTTTAATAGATATAACCCATAAACTATTTTCTAGATTTATAACTATATAAATAAAATGTATATAATTTTAAGTAGTAAATTAAATCACAAAAATATTATAGCATACGGCATACTAAGTCTGCAACCTAAAAATCTTGTTTTTTATTATAGCTTTTTTGACTGTAATAGCATAGAATTTGTGTTTTAGACATAGAGCATTAAATTTTATAAGAATAAATAATTGATGGATTTAAACTAATGTCATATTACTATGTAAAAATTCACACAAAATTCATACAGTAGAACTTGACAAAATGCGAAAATTAGTTTAACATATAGTATGTTGTTTAGAGATGCATTTTTTCGTAAGAAAAATCCTTGCTAAACAACGATTTCTTTTTACAAAAAGGAGGGAGACAAAATGGATTCAGAAAAGGAAGTTCTTTTAACGCAAGAAGGTTATGATAATCTTGAAAAAGAGCTAGAATATTTAACAACAGAAAAAAGAGCAGAAATTGCAGAAAGAATTAAAATAGCATTGGGTTTTGGAGATTTATCAGAAAATTCAGAATATGATGAAGCAAAAAATGCTCAAGCTGCAAATGAAACAAAAATAGCTGAATTAGAAAATAAATTAAGATATGCTAAAATCATAGACGAATCAGAGATAGATACTAAGACTGTTCAAGTAGGAAATACTGTTAAAGTTTTAGATATGGAATTCAACGAAGAAGAATCATACACAATAGTTGGTTCAACAGAAGTTGATTTGAGCCAAAATAAAATATCAAATGAATCTCCAATTGGTGTTGCTCTAATGGGTGCTAAAAAAGGGCAAGTAGTAGAAGCTCAAGCGCCAGCTGGTGTTATAAAATATAAAATTCTTTCAATAACAAAATAGTAAAGTAAAAAGTGATACCTAAATGGAGGTTGAAATGAAAAACTTACTTTTACAAAGTATGAAGGAATCAGAAAAATTTAAAGAAATTATAGAAAAAATAGAAAACAACAATACCCCGATAAATATATCGGGGTTAGTTGACGTGGGAAAGTCGCAGATAGTTTCTGCTATTTCGGATACAATAAAAAAACCTTTATGCATTGTGACATATAATGAGATTCAAGCAAAAAAGATAGTAAATGATTTAAGATATTTTATTGACAAGGTAGAATATTTTGGAAAGAGAGAAATAGCTTCATATGATTATGTTTCGGAAAGCAAAGATTTGCCTTATGCAAGGATTGATGTTTTAAATAAAATATACGATAAACAAGTAAAAGTTATTGTAACGACAGTGGAAGCAATAATGCAAAGTACAGTACCAAAAGAAGTTTTGTACAAAAATGTAATTACATTTAATGTTGGAAGCTTGTTTGAATGTACAGGTTTTAAAGGAAAGAAAAACTTAAACAATTTAAAACAATTGCTTCTTTTATTAGGATATGAAAGAAACGATTTAGTAGAAAATAGAGGTCAATTTAGCATAAGGGGCGGAATTGTAGACATTGGCTTAAGCGAAAAAACTGGAGTTAGAATAGAATTTTGGGGAGACGAAGTAGACTCAATAAGGTACTTTAACTTAAGTTCACAAAGAACCACAGAAATGACAAATGAAATAAAAATATTTCCAGCATCTGAATATATATTAGAATATCAAACAGATAAGCTAGAAATAGCTAACGGTATAGAAAAGAGCCAAAACGAAAAGAGCGTAGAAAAAGAAAAAACTGAAATTGAAGATTTTTTACCAGAATATTCAAAAATAATCTCAAAAGTTACAAATAAAATTGAAGAAAAATATTTAAACAATACAGAAAATAGAATTAGACTTAGTGATAAATCAATTCAAGCAGTTCAATCTGATATTGAGGCAATTCAAAATGGCAATTACATAAGCAAAATAGATAAATATTTTAATGAATTTTATAGTAAAAAAGCAACATTCTTGGATTATTTACCTAAGAATTGCATTCTATGTATTGACGAGAATCCGAAAATCACCCAAAGAATAGATAATATAATTATTGAAAATAATAACTTAATAAAATCAGTAACAGAAAAAGAAAGACTTGTACCAGAAGGAATATTAAATGTTAGTGATTTTAGCAGAGAAGACTGGAATGAAATTTATAAACAGCGAGAGACTATTTACTTAGAAGAAAACAACAGCAAAACAATAAATAGAATAGAATTTAATTATAGACAAATAAATTTCTTCAAAAGTGAAACAGAAATTATAATTAATGATATAAAAAAATGGCTACAAGGAAATAAACAAGTCGTAATCTTGCAAAAGGAAGGTACAACAGCGAAAGCACTACTTGAAGCTCTTGAAGGACAAGCAAACGAGCCAATTGTTTTAACAGGTGTGCTTTCTTCTGGCTTTGAGTGCTATGACTTAAATTTAGTTGTAATAAGCATTGGAGATGCTTTTGAAAGTGAAGTAAAAAAGAAAAGGACTAGTAGCACTTTTAAACAAGGTGAAAAGATTGTTTTCGCAGATTTAAAACAAGGCGATTATGTAGTTCACAGAACAAATGGTATAGGTCAGTTTATGGGAGTAAATACAATACAAGCTGATGGCGTAACCAAGGACTATATAAAAATTAAGTACAAAAATGACGATATGCTATATGTTCCAACAAGTAACCTAGATAATGTTAGAAAATATATTGGAGGAGGAGACACTGCACCAAAGCTAAACAAACTTGGAAGCAAAGAGTGGAGCAATACCAAGGCAAAAGTTAAAAAGAATTTAAGAGAAGTTGCAAAAGATCTAATAGAGCTATATGCAAAAAGACAGAAAATGAAAGGATTTGCATTCTCTAAAGATACAGAATGGCAAAAACAATTTGAAGGGGAGTTTCCTTATCAAGAAACGGACGACCAATTAAGATGTATAGAAGAAGTAAAAAAAGATATGGAAACACCAAGACCTATGGACAGATTGCTTTGCGGAGATGTTGGATATGGCAAAACAGAGGTTGCAATAAGGGCAGCGTTTAAGGCTGTTATGGACCATAAACAAGTTGCATATTTAGTTCCAACAACAGTACTTGCTAATCAACAATACGAAAGCTTTAAAAAGCGAATGGAAAATTTTGCAATAAATGTAGAGCTATTAAACAGATTTAGAACTAAAAAAGAGCAAAATGAAGTAGTAAAAAAATTAAAACTAGGCGAGGTAGACGTAGTAATTGGAACACACAGATTACTAAGCGACGATGTGGAATTTAAAGATTTAGGCCTATTAATAATAGACGAAGAGCACAGATTTGGAGTAAAAGATAAAGAAAAAATAAAAAAATTAAAATCTAGTGTAGATGTACTAACAATGACAGCTACACCAATACCAAGAACACTACATATGTCTATACTTGGAATACGCGATATGTCTGTAATATATGAGCCACCTCAAAACAGAAGACCAGTACAAACTTATGTATTAGAGTATGATACAGAAGTTATAAAAGAAGCAATAACAAAAGAGTTAGAGCGTGGAGGGCAAGTATTTTATTTGTATAACAATGTAGAAAATATAGCAAAAAAAGCATTAGATTTAGCAGAGCTTGTTCCAGAGTCAAAAGTGGAGTTTGCTCACGGCAAAATGACAGGTAGAGAAATAGAAGACATAATGGAAAGGTTTATAAATGGCGAAATAAATGTGTTAGTATGCACAACAATACTAGAGTCTGGTATAGATATTCCAAATGCAAACACAATAATTGTAGAAAATGCAGATAGATTGGGCTTAGCACAACTTTATCAAATAAGAGGAAGAGTTGGAAGAAGTGATAAACAAGCATTTGCATACATTATGTATAAAAGGGATAAAATGTTATCAGAAGTGGCAGATAAAAGACTTAAAGCAATACGTGAATTTACAGAATTTGGTTCTGGATTTAAAATTGCAATGAGGGACTTAGAAATAAGAGGAGCAGGAAGCTTGCTTGGAGAAATACAATCAGGACATATGGAACAAGTTGGATATGATACATACTGCAGTCTACTTGACCAAGTTGTTAAAGAAATGCAAGGTATCGAGGTAGAAGAAGAGCCAGAAATTCAAATAGATATAAACATCTCAAGCTACATTCCAGATAGCTATATAGAAAGTAGCAGTCAAAAAATTGAAGTATATCAAAACATTGCATTATGTAGAACAGAAGAAGATATACAAAATGTCATTGACGAAATTATAGACAGATATGGTGTAATGCCAAAAGAATTAGAAAACTTAATTGAAGTAGCAAGAATAAAAGAATTATGCCAAAACGCGGGAGTAATAAAGGTTTCAGAAAGAGAAAATGCATTAACAAATTCAATAAATATAGTATTCTACTTTGATAAAAACAAATATAATCCAGAAATTGTGGAGATACTAATAAAAAAGTACGGATACAATGTTAAATTTTCAGCAGGAATGGAACCTTATGTTACATTAAAATTAAGCAAAGTAAAAGACGACGAGTTGATAGAAAAGATTAAGGAGTTTTTAAGAGAATGCAAGTAATTTCTAGTAAAGATAATGAAATAATAAAAAATATAAGAAAGCTAAAAGAAAAGAAATACAGAGATTTAGAAAATGCATATTTAATTGAGGGAATAAAAATAGTTAAAGAAGCAATAGCAGAAAATGCTAAAATAAAGCAAATTGTTATGTGTGAGGATTTTACAGATAATGTGGAATTAGATAAAGATACGTTATATGAACTAGCAAGGCATAATTTGATTTATGTAACAAGAAATATAATGGATTCGCTAAGTGATGTAAAAACTCCGCAAGGGATTATTGGTGTGGTTGAGAAGAGTAAAAGGTTTGCTGAAGAAGATAATGACGAAAATAAGTCAAAGAATAATATTGATGCTGAAACAAATATGCTAGGAAATAAAACAGGCATTGAACCTAAAGTCAATTACACGCAAGACATAATAATAGCATTGGATGGAGTGCAAGACCCAGGAAATTTAGGAACAATAATCAGAACAGCAGATAGTGCAAATCTAAATCAAATAATAATTTCTAAAACCAGTGCAGACCCATACAATCCAAAAGTTGTACGTTCTACAATGGGAGCAATTTTTAGGGTAAATATTATAGAAACAGAAAATATAGTGGAAGAATTGAAAAAAGCTCAAGAAAACGGATTTAAAGTAATGGTGACTGCACTAGATAGCAGTGAAAGCATATATAAAACAGAATTTAACAAAAAAGTTATTGTTATAGGTAATGAAGCTAATGGAGTATCAAAAGAAGTGCAAATCATTGCCGACGAAAAAGTAAAAATACCGATGCTAGGAAAAACAGAAAGCTTAAATGCTTCTGTTGCAGCTGGTATAATGATATATGAATATGTAAGAAGAAAAATAAAGGAATAGGTATATAAAATGAAATTAGTAGTTCAAAGAGTAAAAAATGCAAAAGTTGAAGTAGATAATAAGGTAGTTGGACAAATAGAAAAAGGCTTTCTAGTTTTACTAGGAGTTACTCATACAGACACTAAAGCAACAGCAGATTATCTAGTAAAGAAATTGTGCAATTTAAGAGTATTTGAAGACGACAACGGAAAAATGAATTTAAGCATACAAGATGTAAATGGAGAGCTACTTATTGTATCACAATTTACACTTTATGCAGACTGTTCTGGAGGAAATAGACCTTCGTTTGTAAATGCGGCAAAGCAAGACTTCGCAAATGAATTGTACGAATACTTTTGTAATAAATGCAAAGAAGCGGGAATAGGTGTTCAAAAAGGTATATTTGGCGCCGATATGCAGGTAAGCCTATTAAATGATGGACCTGTAACAATAATATTGGAGAAGTAAGTGTATAAGAACAATACATTTGGAAAGGGACGTGATAATAGATGGAGGATAATAAAAATAGTGGTGCAAAAAAATGGATAATTCTTTTGATAGCAATGCTTATAATAGCAATTGGCTTTTTTGCAATATCAGTGAAGTATAACATAGAAAGTCAACCAGAAAATAATAATGAATTAACGGAAACAATGTAAAATATAGTATTTTAGTAAAAAATGTGTTATACTAGTAATACCGTAAAATTAAATAGAAGGAATGATAAAAATGTACAGAGATCATAATTGTGGAGAATTAAACATATCAAATGTTGGAGAGATAGTAACAATAGCAGGATGGATTCAAAGAATTAGAAATTTGGGTTCAATGAAATTTATAGATTTACGTGACCAATTTGGTATAACCCAAATAGTTATAGGCGACAACGAAGAAATGCAAGCTAAATCAAATGAACTTGTTACAGAATGTGTAATTAGTGTAAAGGGAAAGGTTGTAGAAAGAAGCAACAAAAACACCAAGATTCCAACAGGTGAAATTGAAATAGAAGCAGAAGAAATAAATGTTTTAGGTAAATGCAAAAATGTTTTACCTTTTGAAGTGAACTCAGAAAAGGCTGGAGATGCTAGAGAAGACCTAAGATTAGAATATAGATTTTTGGATTTAAGAAATGATAAACTACATAAAAACATTTTATTGCGTTCTGCAATAATGAAAACATTAAGAAGAAAAATGGACGAGCTTGGTTTTACAGAAATTCAAACTCCGATTTTGGCAAACTCTTCACCAGAGGGGGCAAGGGATTACTTGGTACCTAGTAGATTGCATCCAGGTGAATTTTATGCGTTGCCACAGGCACCACAACAATTTAAGCAACTTCTAATGGTTTCTGGGTTTGATAAATATTATCAAATTGCACCTTGCTTTAGAGACGAAGACCCTAGAGCAGATAGAGCTCCAGGAGAATTCTATCAATTGGATTTTGAAATGAGCTTTGCAGAGCAAGAAGATGTATTTAAGGTACTAGAGGATATATTTACAACAGTATTTAAAGAACACACAAATTGGAAAGTCGACGAGGCACCATTTAGACGTATTCCATACAAAGAAGCAATGGAAACGTATGGAATAGACAAGCCAGATTTGCGCAACCCATTAATTATCCAAGATGCTACTAAATTATTTGCAAATACAGAGTTTAATGCATTTAAGGGTAAAACTATAAAAATTATTGTAGTTTCAAATGGGGCAGAGCAAGGAAGAAAATTCTTTGATAGTATGACAGATTTTGCCAAAGAAGAAGCTGGTGCAAATGGTTTGGCTTGGGTAAAAGTTGATAAAGAAAGCGGATACACAGGTGGAATTGCAAAATTTATAACAGACGAAATAAAACTAGGTTTAGAAAAAGAATACAATGTAAAAGTAAATGACGCTATTTTCTTTGTAGCAGACGAGTTAAAGGTTGCACAAAAAATAGCAGGTCTTGTTAGAATAGAGCTAGGAAAAAGATTAGATTTAATCGAAAAAAACGTATATAAATTCTGCTTTATAACAGATTTTCCAATGTATGAATTATCTGACGAAGGAACAATAGACTTTAATCACAATCCATTCTCAATGCCACAAGGTGGAAGAGAAGCATTAGAAAATAAAGATCCACTAGAGATATTGGCATATCAATACGATGTAGTATGTAATGGATACGAAATGGCATCTGGAGCAGTAAGAAACCACGACCCAGAGCTTATGGTAAAGGCATTTGAAATAGCAGGATATAGCGAAAAAGAAGTGGAAACAAGATTTGGAGCTTTATATAATGCATTCCAGTATGGAACACCACCACACGCTGGTGCAGCACCTGGTTTAGATAGAATGGTAATGCTTATTGCGGATTCTGATAATATTAGAGAAGTAATAGCATTTCCAAAGAATAAAAAAGCTAGAGACTTACTTATGAGAGCTCCTAGCAAGGTTACAGAAAAACAATTGGAAGATGTACATATAGAGGTGAAAGAGGAATAAATGAAAGAAAAAGTCCTATTGGGAATGAGTGGCGGAGTTGATAGCTCCGTCTCAGCTATTTTATTACAAAAACAAGGATATGAAGTTGTAGGGGCAACTATGAGGTTATGGGAAAGTGAAGACCAAGCAAGTGCCTCTATTTGCGATGCTCAAAAAGTTTGCAAAAAGTTAGGTATTGAGCATCATGTAGTAGATTTAAGATGTGAATTTCGAAAAAGAGTTATAGATAATTTTGTAGATGCTTATGAAAACGCTAAAACGCCAAATCCTTGTATAGAGTGTAACAAATATATGAAGTTTGATGCTTTTTATAATATTGCACAAGAACTTAACTGTAAATACATTGCAACAGGACATTATGCTAAAATAGAGTACTCAAGTGAATACAACCAATATGTATTAAAAAAATCTTTAGCAGAAGCAAAAGACCAAACATATTTCTTGTATAGAATTAATAAAAAGATACTACCTTACGTAATTTTTCCATTAGCGGATTTTATTAACAAAGATGAAATTAGAAAAATTGCAGAAGAAAATGGGTTAGAAGTTGCCCAAAAGAAGGACAGCCAAGAAGTATGCTTTATACCAAATAACAATTATATTGAATTTATAAAAAGTTATTCAAACAGTGTACATACACAATCTGGTAATATAGTTTTAAAAGATGGCACAATATTAGGAAAGCATAGTGGACTAATAAACTATACAATAGGACAAAGGAAAGGACTTGGAATATCTTACAAAGAGCCGCTATATGTAATAGAGCTAGATAAAGAGAAAAATGAAGTAGTGGTTGGTGTAGAAAAAGACTTATATAGCAAAGTGCTAAAGGCAAACGAGTTAAACTTTTTAATAGATATGGAAAGACTGATGGGAGCAGGAGAAATCGCTGAAATAAAGGCAAAAGTAAGATATAGGTCAAAAGAAGCGGATACAATATTAAAACTAGAAGGCAATTTGGCAAAACTAGAATTTAAAGAACCACAAAGAGCAATAACTTCTGGACAATCAGTAGTGTTTTATAAGAACGACGTAGTACTAGGCGGAGGAAAAATAATTTAAAAAATGAACAAATTTTCGCCTTTCTATTGATTTATTTGCAAATTAATGATAGAATAGTTGCATAATAAAAAATGAGGTGATTATATGTCGAAAAATGAATCTGAAAAAGAAACACTTGAAACATTAATTGCACAAATAAACGAACTATTAGTCGAAATAAAAAACGAACAAATTAAAATGAAAAAGGATATTGCTTGGAACCATAAGGTAAATATGCAAAAGTTCTCTAAATTAATAGAGTACAACGAAATAGCCGATATGACCAACACGATATTCGAAAAAAGAATAGCTAGCATAGAAAAGTTGCTCTATGATGTGTTTAAAAGCTAAACAAAAGAAAAGCAAAAGAAAAAAGTATGACTTAAGTAAAAAGATAAAAATAAAGACAGAATGAAACAAAAGTAAAGCAAAACCATAATTACAAAATAAAGCAGAACGAGACAAAATAAAAATTCCAACTCAAATGAGCTGGAGTTTTTATTTCATAAAATACAATAAAATTCTAAAGTACCAAACTTCAAGTTTTGATTGCAAGTTGAGCCGATTGCTATTTCTTTTTGTAAATATCTTTTATTGAGTTGGTTATACTAAAAATTAAACTATTTGCTTCTGGAGGCAATTGGTTAAGTAGTTTAAGTGTTCTATTAGCTGTTGAAGAATTTTTTTCGTCTCCAAATAGTATATAATCAGAAGAAATACCTGTCATATTGCAGATACTCATTAAAGTATTTAAACTAATAGATTTTTCTCCTCTTTCAACTTGAGACAAAAACACTTCAGAAATATTTATTTTTTCTGAAAAAGCACTACGGCTTAATTTCATACCTTCACGTATATTTCTAATTCTACTACCAATTTCTAAATTATTTTTCATAACATCCCATCCTAACTACATAATATGCTATATAAAATAAATAATAATATATAATTATTAAAAAATTTGTCGAAAATAGTAAATAAAATAAATTTCTTAAATATTATATAATGATTTTTTTAAACGACAATAAACAGAAAGGGTAAGAAAAACATATACAAAGAGGATAAAATGTCATATATCTATATGAAAATTTTTAGAATAAATACAAAAAATGTAGAAATAATAAAAATAATTGAATAAATTAATTTGGATTTTTTAATAGGAGGTGTGAAAGCTATATTTTATTGCATAGGAAATTTCGTTAGAAATTTCCGGAGCAACAAGGTTAAGTTTCCTTGACCCGTGCATATTCGCGAAGCGAAATGCACATGTGGCGAAGCCACTTTTCTTATAATATAGCAAGAAATATGTTTGAAGAAAATGCAAAAAAAGAATTTGAAATTATAGATAAAATATATAGCACTAGAGAAGAAATGCTTGGAAAAATCACAAAAGAGCTAAAAGAGAAGTTAAATAATGTAGATATACAAGAAATTAAGGAGAAAATAGAGGAACAGATTGAAGACAAAGCTAAAGGAAAAGGAATAGTAGAAAAATTGAATTTGCTAGAGGATGACTATGAAATAAAGATAGCAATGTATATGAAAGAGTCTTATAAGCAAGGCTTTAAAGACGCATTCGAATTGTTTTTGGAGTGCTTGCAAGACGAGTAGGTACAAACTTGAACGTTTGGGACACTCCTAAAAGTTCAAGAACTTGAACAAAAAGGAGTGTC
>CAKNRV010000043.1 GCA_930991035.1 uncultured Clostridium sp.
ACAAAATTAAGAGCTAGCAATTACTTGTAGCTCTAGAGTTTTATTCATTTATTTTTATTTCTTGTTTTTTCCACAACAACGGGTTATGAGAATTTAATAGTAATTTTTGAGAAATTTTGTTAATTTGAGTTTTTATTTGTTTTAATAGGGTTATAGCAAATTGATAAGATTATGAAAATCGTTAAAATATGCACTTTTTTGCAATGCTTCTCCCAATTTGCCCCAATATTTTTAAACATCAAACATATGAAATTTCAATATATTTTTTAGTTTATTATTGCAAATTTTTTAGTGTTTTGATTTGTAGAATTTTAAAAATGGAGATTAATATTAATGAGTAATTTTAGAGAAGTTAATGATGATATTTTAAGAGATTGGTTAAGTTTTAGAGAGGAAACAATTTTTGGTAGACTTACCGGAAGAAGATAAAAAAACATCATATTTATTTTGATGAAATTTGTGAAAATATTTTGAAGAATGTGCCTAAACAAAATCAAAAATTTGTGAAAAAACATTTAGATAAACTTGATAAAAATTTTATGGATTATCTTTGCTATTGGAATGAGAGGTATTATAGGAATGGATTTTGTAAATATGCTTTTAACTGATTTATATTATCTGTTTTTCTTATAAAATACCAAATTGGTCCGATAGTACCAGCATATGTTAGGCTTGAGCATATTAAAGACCATGTTTCATTATGCGAAATTAGTCCATTTTTATCTGACTTAATCCCCAACTTCTCAAATTTAAAAGTAAATATCTCATATATAGAATCAATAGGTGGAACATCTAAAATATTCTCTTCTAATCTACCATTTGACACTCTTGTATCTGCATAAAATCTATCTTTTATACTAGTAAATGACTTTTTTAGGAATTGAGGTTCTATTGGAATTGACAATGGGTTATCTTTTTCTACTACTACAGGCAATCCTAATTCATTTTTGGATACTTTAATCAATGATGCATATTTAGAATCTTTCAAGGTATCCAATAAAAAAGAAATATCGTTTGCTTTTGGTGAAATCATTAATTTTTCAAATGAGTCCATCCATATCTCTGAATGCTCTGGCAATTCTGGTGCTACTAAATAAATTGATGCAATAGCATTTGCTTTTTCAACTATATCATTACTACTTTTCAATTTTTCTATTAGCTCATCTATTAATATTTGATTTTCTTTTATAATTTCAATTTTTTTCGGAATCGAAAATGTATATGGTTTAATTCTGGACGATTTACTAATCAGACTTAAAAAATCAATCACATCATTTATTGCTACAATACATACATCTTTTGATACACCTATCCCTGCATGTACTCCACTAGCCCTTAATGGCATTAGAAGTTTAAATTTGGACAATTTATTTAATATGTCATTAAGCATTTTTTCCATATCATCTACATCTTTAATGAGAAACGAAATCTTTAGATTTCTTTCTTTTATTAATTTTTTAAAGTCCTCCAAAATATTACTTGCTGATTTATAATATCCTGATGGCAATAATAAGCTTTTTTTCCCATTTGCTTGAGTCAATATTGCTGACATTGCTAATTCTGCTGATATCCCCGTCATTCCAATAGTTACTGAGTTTTTTGCCAAATTGTTTCTTAAATCTATTCTTTCAGGGATTCCTAACGAAGTAATTGCCATACTAATGGTCTCTATACTTGATTCTAAAAATCTTATAGAATCTTTTTTTAGATACATTGGCATAATTAATTCCTCCCATACATATATCGTAACTTACTATTATCTTGCTTTTCTTTAGTTTATCTATATTAATCTTTCTTCTCTAGTAACCAATCTAATACATTTATTTTCTTTATTCCATCAAAATCAGCATCTAAATCATCATCTAATGTCAAAATATATTTAGGATAATTATCATTTATTTTCTTTAACGGTGTTAGTTCTCTATCCAAAATTTTATTTTCTTCTTCGTCTTCTGTCCTAGTTGTTAGCGCAACTTGATAATAAACTGTATTTTCAGGTTTTTTAGCAACAAAATCAACTTCTAATTCTTCATATTTTCCTATATATACTTCATATCCTCGTCTTAACAATTCAAGATATACAACATTTTCTAATATATGTCCCATATCTCTACCAGAACCTTGACCTAACATATAATATCTTAGTCCTATATCTACTGCATAGTATTTTTCTTGTGTTTTTAAATATTCTTTTCCTTTTATGTCATACCTATTAGCTTTAAATATTAAATAGCTATCTATAAGTGCATCTACATAATTTGAAATTGTATTGTATGATGAATTCTTTTCTACGCCTTCAATATTATCACTTATGCTTTTCATACTAGTTCTATTTCCTATATTATCATATAGATATTTTGTAACTCTTTCTAATACGTTTTTATCTGTTATTCCTTTTCTCTGCATTACATCTTTAAAAATAATTGTATTATATATACCATCTAAAAACATATTAATATTTTCCGGATTGATTTTATATAGTTCTACAGCTTGAGGAAAAGAACTGTATCTTAGATAATCCCTGAATTTTCTAGATATATCTGTTTTATCTTCAAAAGCAGATACATACTCCTTAAATGATAACGGTAACATTTTTATTTCAATATATCTTCCTGTAAGTAATGTAGCTAATTCTGAAGATAATAAATAAGCATTTGAGCCTGTTATATATAAATCTACATCTTTATTTATAAATAAACTGTCTACTGTCTTTTCAAATTCATTTACATTTTGTATTTCATCTAAAAATACATAAGTCTTTTTCCCTTTAACTAATTTTGCTTTTATATGTTCATATAATTTTTTTCTATCTTGTAGTTCTTCATAATCTGCATCTTCAAAATTTATAGATATTATTTGATTATCTTCTACTCCATTATCTCTCAAATAGTCTTGGTATATTTCTAATAATGTTGATTTTCCACATCTTCTAATTCCTGTTATTACTTTTATTATTTGTTGATCTTTGAAATTTTTTAATATAGATAAATAATTATCTCTATTTATTCTTTCCATAGAATCTCCTCCTAACTATAATAATTATACTATCTTTTAATATTATAGTCAAGTTTTTTCAAAATTATGAAAAAACTTCGTGATTTTGCAAGCTTTTTTCAATTCAATGATGATTAATACTAATTATTATATTTTAGCATAAAAAATATCGCTTATAAGAGACATTTTCAGCTCTAAAGCGATATTTTAACTTAAAATGCACTTTCAAACTCCAATGGTACAATATTCTCATAAAGTAGTATATATTTTGAATCTATTTGTCTATTATCATGATAATGTCCAAAATACCATTTCTTAAATTCACATTTTTCTGATATTTCTTGTAAATAATCTGTAAGATTATCTTTCTTATGTGTTCCTCCACTAAGTATAGCTTGTACATTTGTAGGACAACAATGAGTTATAATATAGTCTACTTTATAATTCACCTTTTCTAAATTGTTTATTCCATTTTTCATTTCATCTTGAGTTGGAAGTTCTAAATTCCACCACGAATAATCTCTAATTCTAAAATATGCTCCTCGTTTTCTATACTGGTATATTTTTTCTTCTTCGTCTAAATTTAATATTCCTTCTTGTATATCGTGTGATCTAGCTCCTCCTAATATATCTACATATTTTATATCATAAAACGAATTTTTTCTCAATGATTCTTCATTATTTTTTCATTTCTCTTCTATTACTTGCTTAAAATTAACTAAGTAAAAAGTATATACAAATGTTCCAATTTTTTGTATAATTAAGTTGAAAAAATAAAGTTATTACTATATATAAGGTGGTATCAATCTATGAAAGGAAGAATTTTTGTTGTAAATCACTCATTTATAGAAAATTTAAAAAGTACTATGGAAGTTAAAGCAAACCTTCCACCACTAAAACAATCCCCACGATGGTTTGGCTCTCTAATCAGTTTACTAGCTGATATGTTTCAAACACAATTAGGCGATTATATTTTTTTCGAAGAAACAAAGGGAAATAATCCTGATAGCTATATCTGGGGAGTTTATAGGGTCATCTCCAACCCATTTTTTGACCCTACTGAACCTAAATTTATAAAATTAAAAATTGAGCCTGCATATATATTTGAAAATCCTTTAATAGAATATGATATTCTAAATGACCCTTATAAAAAAACTGATTTATGGAACATCGTTGGCAAAAAAGTGGCTGGGAAACCGAGAGCATCTACTCAATTATCAGCTTATGAGACTGAATTTCTTATTCAAAAGCTTATAGATAAGAATAAAAATTTTAGTTTCATACCATATGCTCCAAAAGATATAAAAATTGATAATGAAATAAAAGTTAATTATGATAATTTTGATAACTCTCCCATAGAGTCCTATTCAGAATTAGATTTTAATAAGATTTCATATATAAAAAGTAATGGAACTGTTCAATATGAAAAAGTGATGGAACTAGTATTTAACCTTCTTGTAAGAAACAAAGATACTAAAGCATTAGGCCAATTAAATATTTCTTTAGATAATATTATGTGGTATGCCAACTATCTGCCTTATAGCTTAGACAGAAGTGAATTTGATTATATTGTTCTCGAGGCTTCTGATAAAACAAATGTAGACAAAATTAATGTAATAGAATTTCAAAAAGGAACTTTAGATAAAGATCATATTAAAAAAGCCGCTTTTTATGCAAATTGGATAAATTCAAAATTAGCTAATGGTGCTAATTTAGCTCAACCAATTGTTATATGTGAAAATTTTAAAGACTTAGAGTCTACTGTATTAGATATGCAAAATTATTATTGTACTAATAGCATACAAATTTATACAATGAATTTAAAAAATGGAATACTACAAATAGATAAAAGAAGATAGTATCTCACTTCTTCTTTTATCTATTTTTCAAGTTACATAGTCATTTTTTCAATTTTTGTTTACTTTTTTCCTCAAACAAATTATAATTTAAATTAGACTTTTTAAGATTAAGATTTTAACTAATATACCAAAGGACGGTGATTTAGATGAATAATGCCGATTTAGGAATTACTATACAAAAATTTATTTGCGATTATTTTAATTTACCCATTCCATTAGAAGCGCAAGAGCAGTTCTATGCTAACTATAATGAGGATTACGTAGATAGTCTAAACATTAAAAATATAGTAGCATCTGCCTTTAATGAACTTGGAAGTATTCCTAAAGAATGTGTTACATATACTAGCTCTAATAACGTAGGTGAAAAATACAATCCAAATAATTTTGTGCTAGCTAATTCCAAAACACTTTCAATTAGGACTTCAAAATCTAATGACAAAATTGCTCCTCGAGTAGTTGGCCAAGCTGGTATAGAGACCTTTAATTATCATTTTAATCAATTTGCTGATAAAAAAATTGAAAATAAGGAAGAAATCAAAAGCATTGTATATAATAACATTCATAAAATGCTACCAATATTTTTTGATTATCTTTTTATTTCTGATTTCACAATATGGTTTCAATACTCAGCTGATAATCAATTAACCTATACAATTTTTGATAAAAATCAATTCTTAGATTTAGAATTTAGTCGTTCTAATTTTTCTTTTACAAGAGATTTAGATAACTGGACCGAAAGTACAACATTAAAGTATAAAAATAAATCGATTGCAGAAATTCAAATACATAAAAATAGAACTTTTAAATTTAGATTTATTATGAAGACTGTAATTGAGTTTTTAAAAACTATTGCTTTAAATAACGAGACTTTAGGAATTACAGCAGAAAAAACAATTTGTGATATATATAATTTAGATTTTCCTTCTCATTTAGTAAATAGAAGTTCTAGAATTATAGAATCTCAAATTAAGCCTACCATTGTTGAGGCTTTTCAAAACCTTCCTAAACCTACACAATATACTGGTTCTGAACAAGGTGCTAGAAAGGCAGAAAGTAAGTCTCCTTATGATTTTATTTTAGATGGTATTTTTACACTATCTTTAAAAACCAATACTGGAAATATGGTTTGTCCTCCAGAGGTCGGTCAGCCTAGCTCTAGCACTTGCTATTTATATTTTGGACATCTTTGTGATTCAGATGAAATTAATGAATTATCGTTTAAAAGAATGGTATACAGTCATATAGACGAGATGCTTCATATTTATGCTACTCATTTATTTGATTCTGATTATTTGTTATGGATATATCAGAAAAAAGATGCTTATTTTTATAATATATTTAAAAAAGATTATGCTTCTAATTTTAAATGGAAAAAAGAAAATATATCTTTTACCAAAGAAAATATTGAAGATTGGAATGAGAGTAATACTGTAAAATACAATAATTTATCTATTGGCGAGTTTCAAGTTCACAAGAATAGAAATTGCTATAAGTTTAGATTTAATTTAACAAACTTAGTCAAAATAATGGAGGCTCAAAATATATGAACAAAAATAGCAAAAGAAGATATTTCTTCCTCTATCTTCTTTTATCTATTTCTTTCGTCTAATCCTTTTTCAACAGCTAGTCCTATTGCTTTTCCCAATAATGGAGGTACTGCATTACCAATCTGAACCAATTGCCATTTTTTTGCTCCTTCAAATATAAAATCGTCTGGAAATGATTGTATTGCTGCTATTTCTCTTGGTGTTAAAACTCTTGGTAATCTTGGATGTATATTTACTGCACCATGATTTTCTTTTATTGTGCACGATGGTCTATCCCATGGTGATTTTTTCCAAGAGTCTGAATAATTTTTAAATAGGCTTTCCCCTTCTGGTACATCTGCCAATCTTTGTTTCATCTCTTCCGTGTGTTTTGTAAAAATATGGTTTATACTTTTATCTTCGTCCATATTCATAAACCTATATATTGCTGACCCCAATGTTTTATAATCTTGTGGTTCATACAATGGTTTTGGATGATAATTTTTGTTACCTATTCTATTTCCTATAAATATAACACGTTTTCGTTGTTGTGCTACTCCATAGTCTGCGGCATTTAGTGTTGTTACATTTATCTCATATCCTATTTCTTTGTAATCATTTATTATTTGGGTCTCTACTTTTCCATCAAGCATTGACCTTAAGCCTTCTACATTTTCCATAACAACATAGTCTGGTTTAATATGTTTTACTATTTCAAGCATTTCTAAATACAGGCTATTTCGTGGGTCTGCTACTACTCTATTTCCGGCCATACTAAATCCTTGGCAAGGGAATCCTCCCACTATCAAGTCTATATGCTGGTCTCCTATCGTTTCATATAGTTGCTGTTTTATTTCTTTTGTTCTTATATCGCCTGTTTCAACTTCTTCTTTAAATCCCTTTTTATCTATAAAATTGTATTTGTAAGTTTGAACCGCTTCAGGCATTATTTCTACTGATGCAACTGGGGTAAATCCTGCCATTACTAATCCACAACTTAGTCCTCCTGCTCCAGAAAACAAATCTACAAATTTATATCCATTTCTTTCATTAACATTTTTCCATCCGTCTTTATCCCAGACTTTTGATATGTCTGCCCAATTAATATTATAGCTATCATTTGTTTCTGTCTCTATATTTTTAGTGAATACTCCTTTATCTTCTTCTTGAAATGCTGCTTCCTTTATCCATTCTTCATAAGCTTGTTTTGAAATTCTATACCTATTTTGTATCTTTTCTGCCTTTAGTTTTTTAGCTGCAATATGTCTTCGTATTGTTTTTTGGCTTTTGCCTGATTTTTGGGAAATTTCTTGTATTGTATAATATTGCATTTTTGCCACTCCTTTGTCAATGTCCATTTTATATGAACATTAAAAAAAAATCAATATATTTTTTTTAATATATTGATTTTTTTATTATTTTATTATTTATTTAATATTTCCAGTCCCATATTTCCCACATTCCTCATAAAATAATTAGTTTGTGGTTGATATGCATAGCCCTCTATCTCCATCATTGTAAGAGTTGGAGTTATTTCGTAGATTGGTGTTCCCAATTTTTTAGCTAATTCATTAATATGTATTGGTTCGGCTGATAGAACTCTATAAATTTGTAAATACTTTTTTGGCATTATTGTTTTCGTACTATCCACACTAGTGTTTATAGTATTTTCTTTATTTATCGGTGTTGCTCTTCCAGAATCTTCTAGTTTTATATTATTTATATCTTTTCTTTGTATGTATTTTTCTACTACTTCTCTAGATTCTATATAATTTTCCAGATTTTTACAATCTGCATCTTCATTTTTTCTAGCTTTTCTATTTCTATTTGACTTATTATAATAACTTCTAGCTTTTAATTTTTGAATATTTTCTTCGATTTTATTTTGTATTTTTGTATCATTTATACAATCTTTGTTTTTTACCTCTTCAACAACTTGTGCTGGGTCTATGACTAAAGTGGCTCCTTCTTGAATTAAAATATTTGTTCCTACACCTGTTTTTACATATATGCTATTTGGTACTGCATAAACTCTTTTTCCTTGCTCTTTTGCAAATTTCGCTGTTATTGTACTTCCACTTCTATACCTTGCTTCTACTACAAGTACAGCATCCGATAGCCCACTTACAATTCTATTTCTTGTAGGAAATTTTTTACTGTCTGGTTCTACTTCTGGTGGATATTCTGAAACAATGCATCCACCTTTTGTTAATATTTTGTGGAAAAGCCACTCATTTTCTGGTGGATAAATGTAATTAAGTCCGCATCCTAAAACTGCAATAGTTTTTCCTGTATTTTCTATTGCTGCATTATGTGCGATTCCGTCAATCCCCATTGCCATTCCACTTACTATACATATATCTTTTTTTGACAATTCTTTCGCAAATTCACTAGCTACTGTATTTCCATATTCTGTAAATTTTCTGGCTCCAACAATAGCAACAGTATATGCAGCATTTAGTAAATCAATATTTCCTAAAGCATATATCTCAGTAGGGAAATTTTTTATTTTTAACAGTCTTTGTGGGTATTTTTCATCCTCCACATCTATTTTTATTGCTTTCATTTATAACACCATTCCTTTTCTAATTAGCTATTTATATATACTATCAAAAGCTGGAAAATAACTAAACCTACTTCCAATACTTCCTGTCCAAACTTCTATACTGAATCGCCTCTGCAATATGTTTTGCTTCTATATTTTCTTTTCCGTCCAAGTCTGCAATTGTCCTTGCTACTTTAAGAATTCTTCCATAAGCTCTAGCACTTAAACCTAATTTATCAAATGCGTTTTGTACTATCTCTTTTGATTTCAAATCTAATTTACAATAAATATTGCTAAGACTTGGTGTAAGTTCCGAATTCGAAAAAATGCCATCTTTTTTATATCTCTCTAACTGGATTTTTCTTGCTTTATCTACTCTTTTCTTTATTTCTTCAGAGGTTTCTATTCTGTCTTCACTTGCTAGCTTTTTATATTTTACTTGTGATACTTCTACTTGAATATCTATTCTATCTAGCAGTGGACCACTGATTTTTCCCATATATCTTGAGATTGCTTCTGGTGTACAAGTACATTCTTTATCTTTTGAACCATAATATCCACAAGGACACGGATTCATTGATGCTACAAACATAAAATTAGCGGGATATGTTAAACTTGCATTTACTCTACTGATTGTAACTTCTCTATCTTCTAGTGGTCCACGTAATACTTCTAAAGTATTTTTGTTAAATTCTGGTAATTCATCTAAGAATAAAACCCCAAAATGAGCTAAACTTATTTCTCCTGGTTTGGGTATTTTCCCTCCACCTACTAAAGAATTAATTGTAATTGTATGGTGTGGAGACCTGAATGGTCTTGTTAAAAGAATTGGAATATCTTTTGAGAGCAAGCCTGCTATACTATGAATTTTGGTTATTTCTAGAGCCTCTTCAAATGTTAAATCTGGCAAGATTGATGGTATTCTTCTTGCTAGCATTGTTTTTCCTGAACCTGGAGTACCTACCATTAATATATTATGTCCCCCTGCTGCCGCTATTTCTAATGCTCTTTTTACTTGTTCTTGTCCTTTTACTTCTGAAAAATCTAATGTATATTTATGCTTTTCTTTTAATATTTCTTCAATATTAGTTGATACACTTTCTATTTTTAAATTTCCATTTAAATAGTCAACTACTTGTTTTAAATTATTTGCACCTATTACCTCTAATCCTTCTACAATTGCCGCTTCCTTTGCATTTTCGTCAGGTAATATTACTCTTTTAATTCCTAATTTTTTTGCTTCTATACACATTGGCAAAACACCATTGATTTTATTTATATTACCACTCAATGAAAGTTCTCCAATAAAAACTGTATCTTCCAGATTTTGAGGCTTAATATTTTGAAAATCTATTAGAATACCAATAGCTATTGGCAAATCAAAAAACGAGCCTTCTTTTCTGGTATCTGCTGGAGCTAAATTTATAACTATTCTCCTACTTTGAAATTCATAACCAGAATTTTTTATTGCTGTTCTAACTCTTTCCTTTGACTCCTTTACAGTAGCATCTGGAAGACCAACAACCTCCCAATTTGGCATACCTGCAGAAACATCTACTTGAACGTCCACTAGAAAGCCCTCTAAGCCTTGCAAAGACATACTTTTTACAATTGATAACATATATTACCTCTCTCTTTTTGGAAATTAAGATTTAGAATAAAATCTCATAGAATTCTTTAATTAGAATTAATATATACTTATATATACCACCATTTACAATTTTTGTCAATATTAATTTGATTTTTTTATTATATTTTTATAGCTTATTTGTTACAATTTACATTTCTTTGAAAAAGTCTATGGTTTGTAATTTTGCAGGTATTTATATACTAAATACTTTGCTTTATATGATTTATCTTATATGAATTCTCGCGCAGATACACTTCAATCACATCAAGTCTGACAAACTCATTCTCTAAATGCTTAGAATACAAATAATATTTTGCAGTACTTATTAAGTGTTTCTGTTTTGGCTCATTTACTGCTTCAACGGGCTTACCATATAAAGTATTTGTTCTAGTTTTTACCTCAACAAAAACTAATTCTTGTTTATCTTTTGCAATAATATCTATTTCTCCTTGTTTTGCTACAAAATTTCTTTCAACTATCGTATATCCTAGATTCTCTAAATATTTTGTTGCTAGGTCTTCTCCTATTTTTCCTGTTTCGTGACGAATGTACAAAATGATTACTCCTTTTAGAAATATAATTTTACATAATTTAACTACAAATTATTATACTCAACTTTTTATAAATTTGCAAGAAAAAATGTAATAAATTAGGAAATGCTTATAATTTATTATTATAGCTACACTTTACAGTTATCTTTTGGCAA
>CAKNRV010000044.1 GCA_930991035.1 uncultured Clostridium sp.
TTTGGGACATTTTCATATCCGATTACTTAAGACATTATCATAAACGAATGAGAAAGTTTTTCACATTTTATAAAATCACATTGCTTTTTTATGTAAATAATGTTATACTTATAATATCATTTTTTAGGAGGTGCACAGTATGACTGTGTCTATTCAAACTAACACAGGTTTGATTCTTGAGTTAACTCAAGAAGGAAATCGAACAATGTTAAATCATCCCAATTTCGGAAAATGTGAACTAGTTCGGTTGACAAACGGTCCCATACTTGTTGGAAAGGTTCTCCAAATGGTCATTCGTATTAGTGGCACACCTGGTTCTGAAGACGAAATATTGCAGTACTTAAATACTGCATCCGTACGAAAAATTATGGTTGAACTTTAGCCTCCAATTGCAGTCAAAACTTAATTAAGAACTGCTAAAAGTCAGCAAAAGCTATACTTTTGCTGACTTTTTTTATATGCTACAAATTAAATCATAATTACTTACATCTATTACTTTTGCCTTTACAAAATCTCCAATTTGTATGTTTTTATCAGTATTCAAATATGCAATTCCATCAATATCTGGTACGTCCATAGATGTTCTTCCCACATAAGTTCTTCCATCATAAGTTTTATCTTCAATTAAAATTTCTACTTCTTTTCCAATTTGTTTTTGTAAGTTTTCTTTTGAAATCTCTTGTTGTAAGCTCATAATCTTATTGTATCTACTCTTCTTTGTCATTGGGTGTATTTGTTCTTTTATTCTGGCTGCTGGTGTTCCATCTTCTTTAGAATATGCAAAGCATCCTAGTTTATCAAATTTTGCTTCTTTTACAAAATTATATAATTCCTCAAAATCTTCCTTTGTCTCACCAGGGAAGCCTACCATTACTGTAGTTCTTATTACTACTTCTGGGATTTCTTTTCTCAATTTTTGTATTAGTTTCCTAATTGATACTCCGTCACTTTGTCTGTTCATCATTTTTAAAACTCTGTCAGAAATGTGTTGTATTGGTATATCAAAATACTTGCATATTTTTTCGTTTTCTTTTACTACTTGTATAAGTTCGTCGTCAATTGTTTCTGGATAGGCATATAAAAAGCGTATCCAATGTATCTTTTCTATTTTGCATAGTTCTTTTAGAAGTTCTGCTAATTGTGGTTTTCCATATATGTCAATTCCATATTTCGTAGTATCTTGCGCGATCAAAATAATTTCTTTGTATCCTTCATTTGCAAGCTTATTTGCTTCTTTTAAAATATCTTCTATGTTTCTACTTTTTTGTGGACCACGTATATATGGTATTGCACAATATGTACATCTATTACTACATCCATCGGCAATTTTTAAATATGCAAAATTATCTCCAGTAGAAATCACTCTTTCTTCTATTTCGTCAAAGTTGCTGTATTTATTGCTATTATCTAATTTATCTTCCTTATGTAACAAATTTTGTATTTGTTCCCACAAAGTATTATATTCACTATACTTTATATATAGGTCAACTTCTGGAATTTCTTTTTCGAGTTCTTTTTTATATCTTTCTACCAAGCATCCCATAACAACTAAAAACTTGCAATTCTTCTTTTTGTATTCAGCCATTTCTAAAATAGTATTAATAGCCTCTTCTTTTGCAGACTCTATAAATCCACAAGTATTTATAACTATTACGTCTGCTTTTTCAGGACTATTTACTATTTCATATCCATTTGCTTTAAAAATACCTATTGTTTTTTCTGTATCTACTAAATTTTTACTACATCCTAATGATACAAATCCTATTTTCATTTCAGGCTCAATCCTTTCTTAAATCTTATTCAGTTGAAAAGAATTACAATTTTAATAAAGTTAAACATCGTTTTGGATTTTACCAATGTACTAAGAGTACGCCTTATAATTTTTTAACTTGTTTTCCTTGCCAAAATTGTAATTCTTTTCAATCTTTTTTTGGCGCGATAAGACCTGTCCCCATCGCGCCACCTAAAACTAGAGTGCTAAAATTTTGTTTAGCCTATCTAGTCCATCTACTATTTTTTCATAAATTCCTCTTGTTATTTTTTCGCCCTCTTCTCCTGTATAATTTAGCGCTGTGCTTCTCATATCTATAAGCTCAAATCTATTTTCTGCATCAGTTCCGTTATCTAACATATATATTGGAGTATAATCTACTTTGTTTAAGTAAACTTTTCCATCTTTTCCACTTTTGCGTAGTTCTATATTTAAAACCAATTCTGTTCTTGCCTCTTCTGCTGATAATGTTGATATATATGTACCTATAGAATATGCAATAAATACATTATCTCCATCACTATTTTGCACTACTTCCATTGGTTGTACCACTGATGGGTGTGAGCCAATTATTAGCTGTACCCCGCTATCTACCAAATAGTTTGCTATTTCTTTTTGCTCCTCTGTTACAGTGTCAGAGATTGCATCTCCCCAATGTATTATTGCGCATAAGTATTCTGCTCCTTGCTCTTTTGCATATTCGATATCTGATTTTACTTGTTCTTCGCTATACATATTAACACAAGCTAGCTCTTCTTCAGAATATTGTGATTGATTATCTAGAAAACAAGTATACGTTAAAAATGCTATTTTAGTGTTTTTTACCTCTCTGATAGCAACTGCATTTGAAGTTTCAAACTTATCTCCTACCACTGTATATTCAACCTCTTCTAAATTTTCTCTAGTTTCTTGCAAGCCTGTAAGGCCATTATCTAAACTATGATTATGAGAAATTGACACCAAATTTACGCCAGAATCTTTTACAGCTTTTGCAAATTCTATTGGGGCTCTTTTATCATTATAGTTTTCTGAAACTATTCCTGTCTCCATTGTTCCCATTATGATATCTGCATCATTAATAAAGCCTGTTACATTGCTGAACATATGTGAAAACTGATATGTCTTAGTATTTTCGTCATACGCATCCTCAAGCATCTCATTACTACACAATATATCACCAACAGCTGACATAGAAATCAAAACATCAGATTCTGATATATTTTTATTTGTTTGCTCAATATTACTATTTATTTGAGAAAAAATCTCTTGTGATTGCTTTTCAATCTCTGCATTTTGCTCAGCAATTAATTTTCTATCCTGATATACTCTATATGCATTAATTCCAATACATACTACAATTACTGCTAGTAAAACACCTACAATTGTTAAGAATGTTCTCAAATTCAAAAACTCTTTTAATCTAATTCTTCTAGTATTTCTTCTGTTTCTTGGCATCTCTTCTCCTCCTGTTTTCTATTATATTGAATTTGTCGAAATTAGTCAATCCTACTTTCTTAACTCTGCCCCCAACTTTTTCTCCAACATATCAATTATTTTTTCTAAGCTTGCATTTATTTCTTCATCAGTAAGTGTTCTATCCATTTTTTCAAATGTCAATGAATACGCAATACTCTTTTTGTTTTCTTCTATTCCTTTTCCTGTGTATACATCAAATACTTCAATATTGCTCAAAGCTGAACCTGCTGCTTTTTTTATTGTCATCGCAATTTCTGCTGATGTCACATTTTTATCTACTACTACTGCTAAATCCTTCTTTACACTTGGGAATTTTGAAAATTCTTTGTATTTCATTTTTCCAACTTTTTTATCTAACAATTTATCTAAATCAATTTCTAAAACATATACCGCTTCTTTTACAAGAGATGGATGTACTCTTCCGATTAGACCTACAATGTCATTGTTTACAGAAATAAGTGCTGATTGTCCAGGGTGCAATTCGTCAGGCAATTGTCCTTCTTTTATTACAAAGCTATATCTATTTGCATATCCTAAATAATCTAAAATTTCTTCTGCAATTCCTTTTATAATGTAAAAGTCAACCTCTTTTTTGTTGTCCACTCCTTGATAAAATTCGCCAGTCATAAGTGCAGCTAATTTGTTATTTTCACCATATTCTTCTCCTTGCTTATAAAAAGCTTTTCCTATTTCAAATATAGATACATCTTTGTTATTTCTAGCTTTGTTGTATTCATATATTTTTAACAAAGATGGAAGAATACTATGTCTTAAAGTATTTCTTTCTTCTGTCATTGGGTCTAGCAATTTTACAAGCTCACTATTGTCCTTTGTAAAATATTTTGCTTCTTTATCATTTACTAAAACATATGATAAAGTCTCATTTAACCCTAAGTCTATCATTTTGTTTCTTATTCCTCTTGTAACCCTGTCATAACTTCCAGATTTCATTGGCATTTCTGGTAATTTTCCAACAATGTTATCAACACCATATATACGTCCAACTTCTTCTATTAAGTCTTCTTGAATAGAAATATCTCCTCTTCTACGAGGTACAGAGACAATGATATTTTCTACTTTTTCTAGATCTTTTTCTGTCTCAGAAAAATCAGATTTTTTGCTATGTATTATTACATCAAAATCAAGTTTTCTGAATACATTAAGTACATCTTTTTTTTGTATTTCCATTCCTAGAACATCATTTATTTTCTTGAAAGAAATTTCTATTTCTCTATTTGCCAAATTTGAATTATCATATTTTGCAATTCCACCAACTACTTCGCCTTTAGCATATTCTGCCAATAGTTTGCAAGCTCTTTCCATTGCCATATAAGTTCTATTTGGGTCTAATCCTTTCTCAAATCTAGAACTAGCTTCACTTCTTAAAATTCCTTTTGATGTTTTACGTACCTTTACTCCATCAAATATAGCTGATTCTATAAGAACATTTTTGGTATTTTCTGTAATTTCTGTATCTAGTCCTCCCATTACGCCAGCAAGACCTATTGCTTTTTCCCCATCAGAAATAACAATATCTTCCTCTGATAAAGTTCTTTGGACATTATCAAGTGTTGTTAGCTTTTCTCCATTTTTAGCCATTCTAACTTCTATTTTGTCTTTTAGAGTATCTGCATCATAAAAGTGAAGTGGTTGTCCTGTTTCAAGCATTACATAATTGCTAATATCTACAACATTATTAATTGGACGAATTCCAGAAGCAATTAATCTGTTTTTTATAAAAGCAGGACTTTCTTTAATTTGTATGTTCTTAACTTTTTTTGCTAAAAATATAGAACAATTTTCTGTATTTACTTCTACCTTGAAACCATTATTTATATCTTCGCTATTTTCTGTATGAGCAGTGTCAATTTCTTTTACTTTTTTGTCATAAATAGCACCAATTTCATAAGCCATTCCAAGTATGCTTAGCAAATCCCCTCTATTTGCTGTCAAGTCAAAGTCTATTACTTCGTCATCCAATCCTAGGTATTTTATAGGATCTTCGCCTAAAGGTGCATCCTCTGGCAACTCGTGTATACCAGTTTTATCCACCTCGTCAACATATTTGTGTTCTAATCCAAGCTCAAGCATAGAGCAAAGCATTCCATTAGATTCTTCTCCTCTTACCATACCTTTTTTAATTACTCTAGGCTTATCATCCTTTTCTATTATTCCACCTGCTTTTACAGTAACTCCTGGAAGCACTGCACCATCTAAAGCAACTATTACCTTTATGCCTGTTCTTGCATTTGGTGCCCCACAAACAATATTTAAAATCTCACTTCCAATATCCACTTTGCATAAATGCAAATGATCTGAATCTGGATGCATTTTACATTCTATAATCTCACCAATAACTAACTTTGTAGCATTTATTAATTTTCCAGCCTCGTCATATTCATTGCCAACTCTTGTCATATCTTCTGCAAGAGTTTTAACATCAACATCTATATCTACATAATCTTTAACAAAATTTGTACTTAATTTCATATACCCCAACATTCCTTTCTCGTTTTGCCAAAATGGCTACACATTGTTATATTATTGTTACTATTCACAGTTGCTTCTTTTGCAGGAATAATGTATGTTTTAGAACAATCCGTGAATTGTAACATATTATTTTTAAAATTTTCTAATAAATGTTAATTTACCATACAAATAGTATTTCAACTAGCGATCCAATCTATCAAATTGATTTAAAAATCTCACATCGTTTTGATATAACAATCTAATATCAGTAATTCCGTATTTAAACATAGCAAGCCTATCTAGACCTGTGCCAAATGCAAAACCTGTATATTTTTCTGGGTCATATCCACCCATTTTAAGCACATTTGGATGAACCATACCAGAACCTAGTACTTCTATCCAGCCAGTTTGCTTACATAAGTTGCATCCCTTTCCACCACATTTAAAGCAACTAACATCAACCTCATAAGATGGCTCTGTAAAAGGGAAATAACTTGGTCTAAAACGAAGTTCTAGATTCTCTCCAAGTAATTTTCTAACGAATACTTCTAGAGTTCCTTTTAAATCTGCAAGCGAAATATTTTTATCAATTACCAATCCCTCCACTTGGCTAAATTGATGTGAATGAGTTGCATCGTCATCTCTTCTGTATGTTTTACCTGGGCAAATAATTCTTATTGGCGTCTTGTCTTCATTTGCCAACATAGCTCTTGCTTGAACAGCAGATGTTTGTGTTCTAAGTAAATACTCAGAAGTAATATAAAAGCTATCTTGCATATCCCTTGCAGGATGTCCTTTTGGTAAATTTAATCTTTCAAAGCAATATTCGTCTGTTTCTAGTTCTGGTCCAGACACAACATCATATCCCATAGAAACAAATAAATCTTCTACTTCTTCTATTATTCTATTTAAAGGATGTTTGCTACCTCTTTTTACTTTTGTGGCTGGAAGAGTAATATCAATAGTTTCAGCTTTCAACTTTCTTTCAAGTTCGATTTTTGCAAACTCCTCTTCTCTTGTCTTTATTAATCCTTCAAGTTCATCTCTTACTTCATTTACTTTGCTTCCAATAATTGGTCTCTCTTCTGGAGAAAGTGCACCCATACCTCTTAAGATTGATGTAAGTTCACCTTTTTTTCCTAAGAATTTTACTCTTGCTTCGTCTAATTCTTTTGCATTAGTAGCTTTTTGTATTTCTTCTACTGCTACTTCTCTAATTTTGCTAATTTGCTCTTGCATAATAACCTTCCTTTCTACCACAAAAAAGCTAATCAGTCCTGTTTTAGGACGATTAGCTTTTACCGTGGTACCACCTAATTTTATTAATCATATATTTTATTACACCTTTTGTGTATATATAATCAACCTCTTTTGCTATAACGGGCATCCCGCCTTTTTCTATCTTCCTGTAAAATACACTGTTTTCAAAAAAGGACCTCAAAAGTGAAATTTCAGTTTAATAATATTAATGGTTTCCAGCAGTTCCATCTCTCTATAAATATTTGCATTAAACCTACTGTGCTTTTTCTTCGGCTTTGCTTATCAATGTATATATTATATCACAAATATTGGTAATTTCAAGTGGTAGTTTGGAAAAAATCACCCAAATATTTTTGTATAACAATAACATTTGTAACAAATACTAATATAATATATATTGACAATGTAATTGCAATGTGTTACAATAAATTTGTAAAATGGAGGTGACAATAATGGCTAAAACTGATACTTTAAATATTAGAATTGAACCAGAATTAAAAAAAGAAGTAGAAAAAACTTTAAATGATTTAGGAATGAATATTGCAGATGCAGTAACAATATTTTTAAAACAAGTTGTAATGACTGATAGTATTCCTTTTATAATAAAAAAGCCAAAATTTAATAAAGAAACTTTAGAATCAATAAGGGAAACAGACGAAATAATGGAACACCCTGAAAATTATAAAAGCTATAATAATGTATACGAAATGCTAGAAGAGATAGAAAATGAAGACGAATAAATACGATATTAAAATGACAAGCCAATTTAAAAAGCAGTGATATATTAATTTTGACACTTACTCGTACTGGTTCTCATTCTGATTTATTTGAATAATAAATTTTTAAATAGTACACAAAATATCGTTTCCTATATTTTGTGTACTATTTAAAACAATGTATATTTCATTCTAGAATTCTATTCTACTATTGCATAAGTTCCGTCTCCTTGTGCTTCCAACTTTACTTCTGTTTTTAAGCAGACTATTGGTCGTAACCCTGCTTTCCAATCGTAGTAAGTACCATTAGCATCAAGAATTCCATTATAATACACATTTAACAAAAGTGCATTGTCATATGAAGATGGGGATGCAATCCACATAGCATCAGCTCTTGTTTGTTCAGATTTTACATAAATTTCGTTAAAGAAATTCTGTTCTAATCCATTTATATCAGTACTGTATGAAGAATCCGTATTCCATTTTATACTATACCCATCAGAATTTGTTACACTATATTCAATATATTTTGTTGAGTGAGTATCCTTATATGACGCACAAAATAGTTCTATTGTTGGTCCACCTATTGCATATTCTGCATTCTTCCCTACATATTTGTTCCATATATTTGTGTCCATTAAGTATGCTGTAAATTTAATATTGTAAATTGTACTTGTACTATATTTGCTTAAATATTGAGTTAGCCACTTCTTTGCTTTACTATTTTGATTTATCCAGTTAGCTCCAGTATAATCTTCACTCATATTATTTAAACTTATTCGATATGTCGTATTTGCAATGACTGACGTTCCTCCTTGTCCCTTCGGTGCATCTTCTGCCGCTATATAATCATCCGCAATCAAATATATATTACTCTCGTCCGCATAAAAAATTCTCCATTTTGATACTCCATCACTTTCACAAGTATATCCTATTACTTCTGCTCCATAGTATGTTGTTGGATTTTGTCCAATCTCGTCTGCACTTAATCCTGGTTTTGCACTTGTGCTTATTGTTATGCTATCTTCTCCTTTTATTCCCACTCCATTTATTACTTCTACTTTTATTGTGTACATTGTTTCTGCTGTTAGTCCTGTAAAAGTACAACTACTTGAATTTCCTCTTGTAAATTCTGCTCCATTTAAATAATATATATACGCATTCTCACTTGCAAGCCCACTTTCAGGGTCATTTGCTGTTACATTTATTTCTATGCTATTTTCTGTTATCTCTCCTTCTGTTATTATTACTGTTGGTGGGGTTGTGTCTTCTTCTGGCTCTGTTATTCCTCCTCCATCTTCTGCCATCACATTCATATATTCTTGCAATACTTTATTCATTTTATCGCCTGTTTCTAATGTTGTACTTTCTGCTAAGTCTTTTGTATCTTGTGCTTGCTTTAGCAATCCATTATCTCCTAGCACTGCATTTATTGTTATACTTGCTAATATAATTATTATTAAAATTGTTATTGCTAATGTTATTATTGTTATTCCTGCCTCATTATTTTTTTCTATTTGTTCTTTTCGTTCTTTTTTCTTTTTTATGTTTTGTCCATTTTTATTATTCAAATTTGCATTTATATCTTTTCCCATAACAAATACGCTCTCCTTTATTCATAAGTTTTTATTAAGCTATCTTTTGTCTTAGCTTGTTGTTTTTTATTTTTAGCTATATTTCTTAAAACTTATTCTAAAATTCAAGCGTATCTATCTTTACATATTATATATTTATTCCATTTTCTCGCATAACAAATTAGAGCTCTTTTTTCTAATCTATTGCTCTCTCTCTCTCTCTCTCTCT
>CAKNRV010000045.1 GCA_930991035.1 uncultured Clostridium sp.
TGTGGACAACACTTTTTAGAAAAAAGTTGTTGCATTGGCAATGAAAATTTTGCAATAGTTAAAAAATTAAACTTTTTTTGCCAAAAGTATTGACATATGCTTAAAAATGCATTATACTTTAAATTGCGTTTGAGATGCGCCCTTAGCTCAGTTGGTTAGAGCAACCGGCTCATAACCGGTAGGTCCAAGGTTCGAATCCTTGAGGGCGCACCATTTTTATTAAATATTTATCTATTTAATAAAAAATATATATTTTGGGTAGGTGGCCGAGTGGCTAAAGGCGGCAGACTGTAAATCTGTTCTCATTTGAGTACGATGGTTCGAATCCATCCCTGCCCACCAATAAAACAAGTTGAAACTTGTTTTATTTTTACAGCAAAATACGAACAAATGTTTAAAAAAGAGCGAAATTATGAATTTTTCTACAAATAAAGAAAATAATAGATAAAAATACTAAAACATAATAACAATTCACAAAAAATTCACAAATAAAATTAGCAATATGTATTGACAATTGCTAAAAATGGATATAATATATATAAAGCTTAGCACTCTGATAGAATAAGTGCTAAAAGAGGTGTTAAATTTGGACGATAGAAAAAAGAAAATTCTGCAAGCAATAGTTGAAGAATATATAAACACTGCTGAACCAGTAAGTTCTGGAAGTATAGTACGAAGATATGGATTGGACTTAAGTAGTGCTACAATAAGAAACGAAATGGCGGATTTGGAAAAGGTTGGATATATTGAAAAAACACATACTTCAAGTGGTAGAATACCATCAGCAAAAGGATATAGATTATATGTAGACGAATTATTAAACGATAAAAATATTAGTTTGGCAGAAATAAAATATATTCAATCCAAGTTGATGGCAAAATTGAATGAAATGGAAGACCTAACTAAAATAACAACAAGTACTATTTCTGAAGTAACACACTATACAACTGTTGCTATAGGACCAAAAGCACAATTGCAAAACATTCAAGAAATAAAGTTTGTGCTATTAGGAACAAGAATGTTAATGGCAGTTATTTTAACAGAAACAGGAATTATTAAAGAAACTATTATTAAATTCGACCAAGATATTACTAATGAGCAAGTTGATACACTAAACTTTATTTTCAATAATAAATTAAAAGGAAAGCCTTTAGAAGAAATAGATAAACCTTTAGAAGAGTATATTTTTTCACAAATGCATTACAGTTTAAATGTAATAAAACCAATAATGGAACAGCTTAATAAAGCAATAAACGAAGAAGAAAAAATATATATGGAAGGAGCAAATAAAGCCTTCGACTTGCCAGAATTTAAAAGCTTAGAGGTCGCAAAGAACTTTATAAATGTTTTAGACCAAAAAGAAATTGTGGCAGATTTATTAAATACTGGCTTGGCAAAGGATATTAATGTTTATATAGGAAATGAAAATGAAAACGAAAAATTAAAGGATTTTAGTATTGTAAGTTTTAAACATAGGTATAAACATAAAGATTTAGGTACAATTGGAATTATAGGCCCAACTAGAATGGATTATTCAAAGGTTATATCGGTAATGAAATATATTAGTAAGAAGTTAAATGGAGAATGAATTAGTTAAAATATATGTGAATTAAAAAGAAAGGATGAAGGATAGACAATGGAAAAGGAAGAAAAAGATGTTCAAGATGCAGAGAAGAAAGAAAATAATAAAAAAGCAGACGAAATTATCGAGTTAAAAAAGCAAATAGAAAGTCAAAAAGTACAAATAGACGAAACTGAAGACAGATTGAAAAGAGTAGCAGCCGAGTTTGATAACTATAAAAAAAGGAACACAAAAGAAAGAGATGGATTGTACAATTCTCTTATTGCAGATATTGTATCAAACTTTTTACCAATATTAGATAACCTAGAAAAAGCAGTAGAAGCTGAAACAAAAGACGAAGAATACAAAAAAGGAATAGAACTTGTATTAAAACAATTTAAAGATGTTTTATCAGCAAAGGGAGTTACAGAAATAGAAACAGTAGGAAAGACTTTTGATCCAGAACTTCACGAAGCAGTAAGTAGTGTACAAGATGCTTCTAAGGGAGAAAAAGAAATAGTACAAGAGTATAGAAAAGGTTATATGATAGGTAATAGGGTAATACGTCATTCTATGGTTATTGTAGCAAATTAGTTTTTAATTTTAAATTATATATATTGAGAGAAATCTCAAAGCAAAAAGAAAGGAAGATTTATTATGGGAAAAATTATAGGTATTGATTTAGGTACAACAAATTCATGTGTAGCAGTTATGGAAGGTGGAGAGCCAGTTGTAATTCCTAATGCAGAAGGAAATAGAACAACACCATCTGTAGTTGCATTCTCAAAAAATGGAGAGAGATTAGTAGGACAAATTGCAAAACGTCAAGCTGTTACTAATCCAGATAACACAGTTATATCTATAAAAAGAAAAATGGGAACAAATGAAAAAGTTAATATAGAAGGAGATCAATTTTCTCCACAAGAAATTTCAGCAATGATATTACAAAAGCTAAAAGCAGATGCAGAGAATTATTTAGGACAACAAGTAACACAAGCTGTTATAACAGTTCCAGCATATTTTAGTGATAGTCAAAGACAAGCTACAAAAGATGCAGGAAAAATAGCAGGACTTGAAGTTTTAAGAATTATAAATGAGCCTACTGCAGCAGCATTAGCATTTGGTATGGACAAAGAAGACCAAGACCAAAAAATAATGATATATGACTTAGGTGGAGGTACGTTCGATGTATCTATACTAGATATTGGTGATGGTGTATTTGAAGTTTTAGCTACAAACGGAAATACAAAATTAGGTGGAGACGATTTTGATGAAAGAATAATCTCTTACTTAGTAGATGAATTCAAAAAATCAAATGGTATAGATTTAAGACAAGATAAAATGGCAATGCAACGTTTAAAAGAAGCAGCAGAAAAAGCTAAAATTGAGCTTTCTGGAATGCAACAAACACAAATTAATTTACCATTTATTACTGCTGATAGCAATGGACCAAAACACTTAGATGTTACATTAACAAGAGCTAAATTTGAAGAATTAATAGGTGATTTAATTGATGCTACAAAAATCCCAGTAGAAAATGCATTAAAAGATGCAGGAATTACAGTTGCCGATTTACACAAAGTATTATTAGTTGGTGGCTCTACAAGAGTTCCAGCTGTTCAAGAAGCAGTTAAGAAAATAACAGGAAAAGAACCTGATAAAGGAATAAACCCAGATGAATGTGTTGCTATAGGTGCAGCTATTCAAGGTGGTGTATTATCAGGAGATGTTAAAGATTTAGTATTACTTGATGTAACACCATTATCACTTGGTATTGAAACATTAGGTGGAGTATTTACAAAATTAATCGAAAGAAATACAACAATACCAACTAAAAAATCACAAGTATTCTCTACAGCAGCAGATGGTCAAACAAGTGTTGAAATACACGTACTTCAAGGAGAAAGAGAGATGGCTGCTTACAATAAAACATTAGGAAGATTCCAATTAACAGGAATTCCAGCAGCACCAAGAGGAGTACCACAAATTGAAGTTACATTTGATATAGATGCAAACGGTATAGTTCACGTATCTGCAAAAGATATGGCAACAGGAAATAGCCAACAAGTAGCTATTACTGCAAGTACAAACTTGACAGATGAAGATATAGATAGAGCTGTAAAAGATGCAGAAGCACACGCTCAAGAGGATAAGAAGAGAAAAGAAGAAATTGAAGTTAGAAACAATGCAGAAAGCTTAATATATAACTGCCAAAAAACAATTACAGATTTAGGTGACAAGATAAGTGGTGAAGAAAAAGCTAAAGCTGAAACAGAAATAGAAAATGTAAAGAAAGCACTAGAAGGAACAGATGTTGAAGCTATTAAGTCTGCAACAGAAAAATTAACACAAGTATTCTACTCAATTTCTGAAAAAGTTTATTCTCAAGCTCAAAATGCAGCAAATAATGCGAATGCAAATGGAACTGCAGGAGCAAATGCAGAAAATAATAGTGAACCACATACTGATAGCAACGGAAATGTTTATGATGCGGATTACAAAGTTGACGAGGACGACAAAAAGTAGTTGTGAAGATAATTGGTTTTGACGTTGTTGAACATCGCGTCGAAAGTCCTTTGGCGTGCAAAAAGCACGCCTGCGGCTTTCTAGCTCGTTCGCTTAGTCAAAACGCAATTCTTTTCACAACTAGCTAGAAAGAATAAATTTTGGCTTCACGTGCCTAGCCAAAATGCAATTCTTTAAAAAATTACAGAATAGAGGAAAGATATGTTTAGAGGTTGGAAAAAAGCTCCAACCTCAAACATTATGATAATAAGACTTTTGAAGGAGAGAAGTATATGGCAAATAAGGATTATTATGAAATATTGGGAGTAGATAAAAACGTAAGCGATGAAGAATTAAAAAAAGCATATAGAAAGCTTGCTAAAAAATATCACCCAGATGCTAATCCAGATAATAAAAAAGAAGCAGAAGCAAAGTTTAAAGAAGTAAATGAAGCCTATGAAGTATTATCTAATCCTGAAAAAAGAAAAATGTATGATCAATTTGGAACAGCAGATCCAAGCCAAGGTTTTGGAGGAGGAGCTGGTGGTCCTTTTGGAGGAGGAAATGGTTATTATTCATATTCTTCTTCAGGAGGATTTGACGGATTTGGTGATTTCGGCGACTTAGGAGATATCTTCTCTTCTTTCTTTAGTGGTGGCTTTGGAGGAAGAAGTAATACTAGACATAATAACGGACCAAAGCAAGGAGCTGATTTAAGAACAAACTTAGATATTACATTTGAAGAATCTTTTTTAGGGACAGAAAAACAAATAAATTTAACAAGAAATGAAACTTGCCCAACTTGTAATGGAGATGGAGCTAGACCAGGAACTAAAAAGCAAACTTGTTCAATGTGTCACGGAACAGGACAAATAAAACAAACGCAAACCACTATTTTTGGTCAAATGCAAACTGTAAGACCTTGTACAAATTGTAATGGAACAGGTGAAATTATTCCAGAGCCTTGTATGGAATGTAAAGGTAAAGGAATTGTTAGAAAACAAGTACGTGTTTCTGTAAAGATTCCAGCAGGTATTGATGAGAATCAAACAATCGTATTAAGAGGCGAAGGAGAGCCTGGTGAAAAAGGTGGAGCCAAGGGAGACCTTTATATAACTATACATATAAAAAGACATAGTATATTTACAAGAAAAGGTCAAGATGTACTTTGTGAAGTTCCAATTACATTTACACAAGCAACATTGGGAGCTGACTTGGAAATACCTATGGTTGATGGTTCGAAGGAAATATATAGAATTCCAGATGGAACTCAGCCAGGAACTAAATTTACGATTAGAGGAAAGGGCTTTAAGAACATAAATAATGGCTCACAAGGAAATTTTGTATTTACTGTACTTGTTCAGGTGCCAAAGAGACTTACTAAAGAACAAAGAGACCTAATGGTAGAACTTGCAAAAACAATGAATGAACAACCACCTGTTAAAAAGAGAGGATTATTCGGATAAAAAGTTGTCGAAAACATAAATCGACGTAGATAAGCGACTGCGGTCGCTTTTATTGTAGAAGACAACAAGGTTCTGGGGTACCCGACCTGACTGCAATCTTTGATTGATATGTCGGGTCAGGTTCTTATTTTTTGTGTAATAAGAGAAAGCAAAAATGTTTACAAAGTAATGTATTAAAAATAACGTAAAAGTGTAAATAAATGTCGAATTATAGCATACTATATATTAGGTAGTGTTACTTAATACTACTTAGGAGGTAAGAGACTATGACACAAAATAAATGTTGCAAAAAGGAAAAATGTTGCGTAGATTTAATAGTATGTATTTTAACTTCTTTACTAACTTTTGTAATAGGTGTATTAGTTGGTGGACTAACAGGCTTAGTTACTGCACTAGGCTTAGGAGCAATAATAGCAATACTAGCAATTTTAGTTATATTACTAATAATTAGAATAATTACTTTAATATGTTGTAAAGAGCCAAAAGATACTTGTTGTTGCTACAATGATTATGATAAATATTGCTAAAAAATAGAAGACTTTACATTTTAGTGTAAAGTCTTCTAATGGTTATAAAATTCTCACTTAGTAGTAGGACGATTAGTTAAATTATAAAAGTTATTGTATTCCTAATATTTTTTTTGCTCTAGCTACATCTTCTGTGGTAGCATTAGGAACATCTTCAAGTTCATAATTACAACCTAAATTTTCCCATTTGAACCTGCCTAAATCGTGGTAAGCAAGTATTTCTACTTTTTTTACATTTTTTAAAGTGGCTAGAAAATCTTTAAGTTTTAATAAATCTTCTTCGTGGTCGGTAATGCCAGGAACTAATACTTGCCTTATCCATACATCTTTTCCGATATCACTCAAGTATCTAGCAAATTCAAGTTCAAGCTTGTTTGAAACACCAACTAAATCTTTGCAAATATCATCATTAATACATTTTATATCTAATAAAAATAAATCAGCTAGATCAATAATCTTTTTCATTTTATCTGTAAGAGGAAAATTACCAGAAGTATCAATAGCTATATGAATACCAAGCTTTTTTAATTTTGATAATAATTCAAGCAAAAAATCTTGTTGCAAAAGTGGTTCTCCTCCAGAAAGTGTAACACCTCCACCAGATACAGTAAAATAATTTTTATATCTAGAAATCTTTGCAATTAACTCTTCGGAAGTGTATTCTAAGCCTGCATTTACTGCCCAAGTATCTCTATTGTGGCAGTATTTACAGCGAAGACCACATCCTTGAAAAAATACTACAAACCTTATTCCAGGTCCATCAACAGCACCAAAAGATTCAAAAGAATGAATTCTGCCAATTGTTTTATCAGAGTTATTACTATTTTCAGTCATTATTAGTCATCAATCCTTTCACTAAGATAAATGGTTCGAAAAGAGTTTTAAAGTGTTATTTTTAATTAAAAGTTTGAACGAAGAGGAGTGTCCCAAAAGTTCAAGTTCTTGAACGAAGAGGAGTGTCCCAAAAGTTCAAGTTCTTGAACGAAGAGGAGTGTCCCAAAAGTTCAAAAGTTCAAAAACTTGGACAAAAAGCAGTAGTCCTTTTTGTCCAAATTATCTTTAACTCTAGATTCTCTCGTGAATTGTTCTATTAATAATATCTAATTGTTGTTCTCTTGTAAGTTTTATAAAGTTAACGGCATATCCAGAAACACGAATTGTAAGTTGTGGGTAGTTTTCTGGGTGGTCCATTGCATCTAATAATAATTCTCTATTAAATACATTTACATTTATATGATGTCCAGTTTGTTTAAAGTATCCATCAAGCATACTTACTAAGTTATTTACTTTAGTTTCTTCGTCTTTACCAAGTGCTGCTGGTGTAATAGAGAATGTGAATGAAATACCATCCTCTGAATATTCATAAGGAAGTTTTGCAATTGTATTCATTACAGCAAGTGCTCCGTTTGAATCTCTTCCGTGAAGTGGGTTGGCACCAGGACCAAATGGTTCTCCAGCTCTACGTCCATCAGGTGTGTTACCTGTGTTTTTACCATAAACAACATTTGATGTGATTGTTAATATTGATAGTGTATGTTTTGAACCTCTATAAGTGTGATGTTTTTGCAATTTTCTTAAGAAAGATTTTACAATATCAACAGCTATTTGGTCTACTCTATCATCATCATTTCCGTATTTAGGGAAGTCACCTTCAACTTCGTAATCAACAGCAAGTCCTGTTTCGTCTCTTATAACTTTAACTTTAGCATATTTTATAGCAGAAAGTGAATCAGCAGCTACTGATAAACCTGCAATACCACAAGCCATAGTTCTTAATATGTCTTGCTCTCTATCGTGTAGAGCCATTTCTAATGCTTCATAAGAATATTTGTCGTGCATATAATGAATTGCATTTAATGCCTTGATATATATTTTTGCAACATAATCCATCATTACATCGAATTTTTCCATAACTTCATCATAGTCTAAGTATTTAGAAGTAATAGGCTCAAATTTTGGAGCAACTTGTTTTCCAGAAAGTTCGTCTCTACCACCATTAATAGCATAAAGTAAAGTTTTTGCAAGATTTGCTCTAGCTCCAAAAAATTGCATTTGTTTACCAATTTTCATTGCTGAAACACAGCAAGCTATTCCATAGTCGTCTCCAAGTGTAATTCTCATTAAATCGTCATTTTCGTATTGGATTGAAGATGTTCTTATAGAAATATCTGCACAAAAATCTTTAAATCCTTTTGGTAAATTATTTGACCATAATACTGTTAAGTTTGGTTCAGGAGCAGGTCCTAAGTTATCTAATGTATGAAGTACTCTAAATGAGTTTTTAGTAACTAGGGTTCTACCATCAATTCCCATACCACCAATACTTTCTGTTACCCAAACTGGGTCTCCACTAAATAGTTCGTTGTATTCTGGTGCTCTTAAGAATCTTACTAATCTTAATTTTATAATAAATTGATCCATTAATTCTTGAGCTTGCTCTTCTGTTAAAGTACCATTTTGTAAATCTCTTTCTATGAATATATCTAAGAAAGTAGATGTTCTACCTAAACTCATAGCAGCACCATTTTGATCTTTTATTGCACCTAAATATCCAAAGTATAACCATTGAATAGCTTCTTTAGCATTTGAAGCTGGAACTGATATATCAAATCCATATTTTGCTGCCATTGCTTTTAAATCATTTAATGCTTTAATCTGGTCTCCGATTTCTTCACGATTTCTAATAACTTCTTCTGTGAATTCATCTGTATCTAATATTTCAAGCTCAACTTTTTTCTCAGCAATTAAAGCGTCTACACCGTAAAGTGCAACTCTTCTATAATCACCAATAATTCTTCCACGACCATATCCATCTGGAAGACCAGTTAATAGGTGAGAGCTTCTAGCAGCTCTTATATCTGGTGTATATACTTCAAATACGCCATCATTATGAGTTTTTCTTAAATTATGATAAATATATTCTGTTTCTGAATCTACTTTAAATCCATAAGCTTCAGCAGATTTTTCAACTATTCTTATACCACCATTTGGCATAATTGCTCTTTTTAAAG
>CAKNRV010000046.1 GCA_930991035.1 uncultured Clostridium sp.
GTCTAAATAAATATTTATGGTTTATAGATATGATTTCATATAATAAAAGAGCTGTGTCTATTACAGGTTTAACTTATGTTCACGAACAATATGGACCTGTAATCATAAATCGTAAATATGAAGAAATTTCTAAATTAGACGAAAAGTATAAAAGAGAAGATAAAGAAAATAATGATGGCAGTATACAATCTGTTATTACTAGCAATGAGAATTATGATTTATCCTCATTTACCAAAGAAGAAATTAAAATTATAGATTATGTTATTAATATGTTAAGTAATAAAACTGTAAAAGGAATTTCTAATTTATCACATAAAGAATCTGGATGGAAATATACAGACAGGTATGAGAAAATTTCTTTTGAATATGCTGATAATCTTAATATATTGAAGTAAATAGAGAACGAAGATTGACGTAAACTAATATGAAAAAGTAAAAAGTTATGCCACAAAAATTTTTCTACCAACCTACTTGTATTTTACGTAAAGTTGTGATAATATATTTATATTAAATTTCAAAAACGAAAATAAAGGACACGGTAAACACGCTGAAATCTTACAGAGAGCCAAGTTAGCTGAGAATTGGTAGAAAAAGTTTGTTTATTATCACCTTTTAGTTGCTTAGTTGAACAAATTGTGCATAAATGATAAAAAATATAGGAAAATCTGCTTAAAAATATAAAAAGCGGTATATTAATTAGTATCATTACAATTCTACTAAATTAAGTCGTATGCTTGCGTTAAAAGCAATTGAGAGAAAAGAAATTATTTGTGTATTAATTTTTTTATTAGTAAAGTTAGTGAAATATTTTAATATAAGATAACCAGCCTAACAGATAACCATACAAGTAGACAAACAATCAGGCAACCAAAATTATAATAAATTAAAATATAAATATATGTACAAAATTATAAATAATTCTTTTAAAATAGGTGGTACCGCGGAAACTAAAAGCTATTTCGTCCTAGTGATAGAAGTAGCTTTTTTGTTTGTATATAAATACTAAATTACGAGGGGGAATTAATAATGAGCGAAGAGAAAAAAGATTACGGGAAAACATTAAACTTACCAAGTACAGATTTTCCAATGAGAGCAAATTTGCCAGAAAGAGAGCCACAAATTCAAAAAGATGTGTTTGAAAATGGTTTATATGAAAAAATTCTAAAAAAGAATGAGGGACATAACACATTTATATTGCATGATGGACCTCCTTATGCTAATGGAGAAATTCACGCAGGACATGCTTTAAATAAAATATTAAAAGATACAATAGTAAGATATAAATCTTTACAAGGATATTATTCTCCATACATTCCTGGATATGATACACACGGAATGCCAACAGAGAAAAAAGCAATAGAAAAATTAGGCCTTGATAGAACAAAAATACCAGTTACTAAATTTAGAGATACTTGTAGAGGATTTACAAGTACATATAAAGAAATGCAAACCGAAGGGTTTAAAAGACTTGGTGTTTTAGGAGATTGGGCTCACCCATATGTTACTTATGACCCCAAAATGGAAGCAAGACAGATTGGCGTTTTTGGCGATATGTACAAAAAAGGATATATATACAAGGGCCTAAAACCTGTATATTGGTGTACGGACTGCGAAACAGCTTTAGCAGAAGCAGAGATTGAGTACAAAGATGTAACAGGTTCGTCTATATATGTAAAATTCCCAGTTAAAGATGCTAAAGGAAAATTTAACGAGAAGAATACGTATTTAGTAATTTGGACTACTACACCTTGGACATTACCAGGTAACCTTGCAATTACTGTTGGTGGAGATTTTGATTACAGCATTGTTGAAGCTGAAAATGTTACTAATGGTGTAAATGGTTCAAATGTAGAAAGATACATTATAGCAACAGAACTTGTTCAAAAAGTTATGGAAATAGCTGAAATTAAAGACTACAAAGAAGTTCAAAAATTGCAAGGAAAAGAATTAGAAGGGGTACTTTGCAGACATCCATTTCTAGACAGAGATTCAGTAGTAATACTTGGAAGTGAAGATACAGTAGACGTACAATTAACAGAAGGTACTGGTGCTGTTCATACTGCTCCTGGATATGGTAAAGAAGACTACTTGGCAGGATTAAAAAATGGCTTAGATATAGTTGTAACTGTTGACGAAAAAGGTCACCAAACAGAAGGTGCAGGACCTTTTGCAGGTATGTTTTATGCTAAGTCTAATAAAGAAATAACTAAATGGCTTGAAGAAAATGGATATCTTTTAAAAGAAACAAAGATATCACACTCTTATCCACATTGCTGGAGATGCAAGAAACCAGTAATTTATAGAGCAACTGATCAATGGTTTGCATCTGTTGACGGATTTAGAGAAGCAGCTTTAGAGGCAATTAAAGGAGTAAAATGGATTCCTGGTTGGGGAGAAGAAAGAATAACAAGTATGGTAAGAGACAGAAATGATTGGTGTATTTCTAGACAACGTACTTGGGGAGTTCCACTTCCAATATTCTATTGCGAAGATTGCAAAGAGCCTTATGTTACAGAAGAGTCAATAGGGAAAATACAAGACATTTTTAGAGAAAAAGGTTCAAATGCTTGGTATGATTTAAATGCAGAAGAACTTATGCCAGAAGGTGCAAAATGTGCAAAATGTGGATGTACTCATTTCAAAAAAGAGACAGATATTATGGATGTATGGTTCGATTCAGGCTCAACGCATCAAAGTGTTTTAGTAGAGCGTGGACTTCCATATCCAGCTGATTTATACTTGGAAGGAAATGACCAATATAGAGGCTGGTTCCAGTCTTCACTTTTAACTAGTGTTGCTACAAATGGAATTGCACCATATAAGCAAGTGCTAACACACGGATTTGTAACTGATGGACAAGGAAGAAAAATGTCAAAGAGCCTTGGAAATGGGGTTTCTCCTACTGATGTTGCCAATAAATATGGAGCAGATATTTTAAGATTATGGGCACTTTCTTCTGATTATACAGGAGAGGTAAGCTTATCTGACGATATCTTAAAACAAATTTCTGAAGTATATAGAAAAATAAGAAATACAGCAAGATATATTTTAGGAAATACTTATGATTTTGACCCAGAAAATCCAGTAACTTATAATGAGTTACAAGAAATTGATAAGTGGGCATTAACAAGGTTAAACAAATTAATTAAATCTTGCACAGAAAATTATGATAATTATAGCTTTAACAATTGCTATCACGACATAAATCAATTCTGTGTTATAGATATGAGTAATTTCTACTTGGATATAATAAAAGATAGGTTATATACATCTAAAAAAGATTCAGTAGAAAGAAGAGCTGCTCAAACAACAATGTATTGGATATTGGATGCTTTAGTAAAAATACTTACACCAATGATTCCATTTACAGCAGAAGAAATTTGGAAAGCAATGAAGCATACTTCAAACGAGAATTTAGAGAGTGTTATGCTTACAGATTTTCCAAAGGTAAATGAGCAATATGACAATAAAGAAATAGCAGAAAAGTGGGAAAAGATAATAAAATTAAAAGATATTGTAGCAAAAGAATTGGAAAATGCTAGAGCTGCAAAGACAATAGGACATTCTTTAAATGCAAAAGTTACAATTTATGCAGAAGGAGAACAATTTAAGTTTATAAAAGAGAACTTAGAACTTTTACAAACTGTATTCATAATTTCTGCATTGGATGTAAAAGAAAATGAAAGAAAGGACGAAATAAAACTTGGCGTAAAAGTAGAACAAGCACTAGGAGAAAAATGCGAAAGATGCTGGATGTATTCAGAAACAGTAGGACAGGATAAAGAAAATCCAACAATTTGCCATAGATGTAGTGAGGCCATAAAATAAAAGAAAGTAATAAAAGTGGTTTCGCGTATATGTATAGTCTAAGAAAATTTAAACCTGTTATATAACAAGATTTTCCTATACAATTACAATAATAAAAAACTCTCTGTTTGCTTTAAATAGAATATTGTTATATGTTTGCATAAGAAATACGTGTTCTATTTAAAGCAAAATTAAAGAGTTTTTAATAAGCATAGAAAGGAGAAAAGGCACAATAATGCAAGTATCAGAATTCAATTATGAATTACCACAGGAATTAATAGCTCAGGTTCCTATAAAAAATAGGGACGAGTCAAGGTTAATGGTATTGGATAGAAAAACACATACAATAGAAGATAAAATTTTTAAGGACATTATAGACTATCTTGAGCCAGGAGACTGTTTAGTAAGAAACAATACAAAAGTTATTCCAGCACGTATATATGGAAAAAAAGAAACTGGTGCCAATGTAGAATTTTTGCTACTTAACAATATAGAAGGTGACATTTGGGAGTGCATAGTAAGACCAGGAAACAAACTTCATATAGGCACAAAAGTATTGTTTGGAAATAATAATGAAGTAAATGAAAATGACAAAAGTAGCAAAAGTACAAATAATGAAGAAAAGACAATTGAAAATTTGTTGGCAGTTAACAATAAAAAAGATAAAAGTGCAAACAGCAAGCCAATTTTACAAGCAGAAATTCTAGACATAATGCCTGGAGGTACAAGAAAAGTTAAATTTACTTATGATGGAATATTTAATGAGATACTAGACAAAATAGGACTTATGCCTCTTCCACCATATATCCACGAGGAATTAAAAGATAAAGATAGATACCAAACTGTATATGCAAAATATGAAGGATCGGCAGCAGCGCCAACAGCAGGATTACATTTTACACCAGAACTATTAAAGAAAATAGAAGAAAAAGGTATAGAAATAGCAAATGTAACATTACACGTTGGAATTGGAACATTTAGACCTGTAAAAGAAGAAAAAGTAGAAGACCACGAAATGCATTCAGAACACTTTTATATAAAACAAGAAGATGTTGACAAAATAAACAGAGCAAAAGAAAATGGAAAAAGAGTAATTGCAGTAGGAACGACATCTTGTAGAGTCTTAGAGACAATTGCAGACGACAACGGAAGAGTAAAAGTAACAGAAGGAGACACTCAAATATTTATTTATCCAGGATATAAATTCAAATGCCTAGATGGGCTAATAACAAACTTCCACTTACCACAATCAACATTGCTTATGCTAGTCTCTGCATTGGCAGGAAAGGACTTCATACTAGAAGCCTACAACAAAGCAGTAAAAGAAAAATATAGATTTTTCAGCTTTGGAGACGCAATGTTTATTTATTAGATAAAAAATCAATATACTGTAAAATTTATAAAGTGGATAAAGAATTGTTATTTTGGCTAGGCGAACGAGCAAGAAAACCGGAGGTGTACTTGTGGTACATTGAGGATTTTCGAAGCGAAATTCAACAACGCCCAAAAGCAATTATTTATTCACGTAAGGAGGAAAAATGAAACCAGCAGTAACTTACGAACTACTACATATAGATAAAAATTCGGGTGCTAGAAGGGGTGTAGTGCACACACCTCACGGTGATATTCAAACACCAGTGTTTATGCCTGTTGGAACTCAAGCAACAGTAAAATCTATGACACCTGAGGAACTAAAAGAAATAGGAGCACAAATAATTTTATCAAATACATATCACTTATACTTAAGACCTGGACAAGATATTGTAAAAGAAGCGGGAGGACTACACAAGTTTATGAATTGGGATAGACCAATTCTTACAGATAGTGGAGGGTTTCAAGTATTTAGCTTAGGACCTCTTAGAACTATTACAGAGGAAGGAGTAGAATTTAAATCTCATTTAGATGGTAGCAAGCATTTCTTTTCTCCAGAAAGTGTAATGAAAACTGAGGAGGATTTAGGAGCAGACATTATAATGGCGTTTGACGAATGTGTGGAATATCCTGCAAGTTACGAGTATACAAAACAATCTATGGAAAGAACTACAAGATGGGCAAAACGTTGCAAGGAAGCACACACAACTGAAAATCAAGCACTTTTTGGAATTATCCAAGGAGGATTTTACGAAGATTTAAGAGTGCAAAGCGCTAAAGATTTAGTAGATATGGATTTGCCAGGATATGCTATTGGAGGAATAAGCGTTGGAGAGCCTAAAGAAGAATTTTTAAAAATGTTATATTTTACAGCTCCTTTAATGCCAGAAAACAAACCAAGATATTTGATGGGTGTAGGTACACCAGATTATTTGATAGAAGCGGCACTTGCAGGAATTGATATGTGTGATTGTGTGCTACCTACAAGGATTGCAAGAAATGGAACTGCAATGACTTGGAACGGAAAGGTAGTAGTTAGAAATGCTACTTATGAAAGAGATTGGGGACCACTTGATCCAGAGTGCGATTGCTATACTTGCAAAAACTACACTAGAGCGTACATTAGACATTTAGTAAAAACTAACGAAATTTTAGGTGTAAGATTATTGTCAATTCATAACATAAATTTCTTGACTAAATTGATGGAAAGGGTTAGAATAGAAATAGAGAATGATAATTTATTAGAATTTAGAAAAGAGTTTTACAAAAAGTATGGCTACACAAATGAGTAAGGAGGATTATTATGAATCTTATTGAAAACGAAGAATATAATAAAAGAAATAAAAAGAATAAAACTATTATGATAGTTATAATTGTTTTAATAATCTTTTTATTGATAATTTGTGGAGTCTTAGTCTTTTTAATCAATGAAGTTCAAAGAAACAGGCTAAAACTAAATGTGGACAATGTAAGTACTAATTTTGCAGACGATATGTTTATTATAGATGGAGATACTTTGTATGTTGCAATAAAGGACTTTGGAGCATTGATGGGCTACGAAACATTCAATGGAGATTATAAAACAAAGTATACAGAAGATACTACAAATTGCTATATTAGTAATGCCAATGAAGTAGCTTCATTTTCACTAAATTCTAATACAATATATAAAAAAGTAACTACAAATGAAGATTATGAGTATTTTGACATAGAAAAACCAGTTATCAGAAGAAATAATAAATTATATGTTTCTTCTGATGGAATCGAAATAGGTACAAATAGCTTAATAAGATATAATGGTACAAACAATTTAATAACAGTATATTCTTTAGACTATATGATAAGTAATTATTCAGAAACATTTCCAAATGGAGCATTCATTGAAGATGATGCAGATTTTAACAATAAAAAAGCTTTAAGGTATGGACTAGTTGTTGTTATGAATCAAGAAAAGTATTATGGAGTAGTGGATACAGAAGGAAAAGAAATAATAGGTGCAAAATACAGAAATATTTCATTTAATGAAGGAAGCCAAGAGTTTACAGTTACTACTTCAGAAGGAAGAGAAGGAATACTTACTATTGATGGAAAAACAAAAATAGAGCCAAATTATACAGAAATTAAGAAAATAAGTGAAGATTTGGGGTATTATTTAGTACGCAATGATAATGAAAAATATGGAGTAATAAATGAAAATGGAAATATAGTAATATACTTAGAATTTGACCAAATAGGAGTTGACGAAGATAGATTTTCAACCAATGGTATAGAGAATCCATATATATTATATGATAACTGTATTCCAGTTTTACAAAACAAGAAATGGCAATTATTTGACATAAATGGAAATAGAATGCAAGTAGTTGATTCTAATGGCAACAGAATACAAGAATTTGATTCAATGGGATGTGTAGAAAGAACCCAAAGTAATGCATTAAGTACAAATGTATTATTAATACCTCAATATGAAGCAATAGTTGTTGGGGTAAGCGATCAATATGGAATAATAAGCTCTTTAGGAGAGTTGTATGTGCCTATAATGCTAGATACAGTATATTCAACAACAGTGTCTGGTGAAACACAATATTATATGGCATTTACATTACAAGTTCAAGAAGATGGCGAACTTGTAGATAGACAATTAACATACAATGTTGACCAATATTTTGAACAATATGTGGAAGTGCATACAAGTAGTGAAAACGAAAATGAAAATGCAACAGATACAAATACAGTAGACACAAATACAACTGTTACCAACACTACAACAAATAATGCAAACGAAACAGAAACCACTGGTAATAATGGAACAGAAGGAGAGTCAGCAGATAATGCTACACCTGCAAATGTAGCTTAATGGTAAAAAAAATTATAATTTTAGAAAAGCACAGAGATTTTTCCCTGTGCTTTTCTAAAATATTGTAATAAAGAAAAACAAAAAGAATAATATAGTAGTACAAAAACATAGCAACAAAATCACAAATCGAGAACAAAAAACAAAAATTACAAGAGCTAAGTAGTTGCTCAGATGGAGGGGGTTATGAATATTTCTAATGTTAATTCTGTAAAAAAAGCTGATGATGTTACAAAAGATAAGAACAATGTTGCAATAAAAATAATCAAAGGAAGTATAATTTCAATAGTTATATCTGCTATTTTGCTATGTATATACGCAGCAGTATTATCATATACAACAGTTTCAGAAACAACAATGCAACCAGTAATAATAGTTATATCAGGAGTAAGTATTTTAATAGGAAGCTCTATAAGTAGTATAAACATAAAAAAGCAAGGAATGATAAATGGAGGAATTGTGGGTTTAATATACATCTTAATTTTGTATATTGTATCTAGCTTAGTTAGTATGAGATTTGAATTAAATATGCATTCTATTGTAATGATTATTACTGGCATTGTAGCAGGAATGCTAGGCGGAATAATTGGAGTAAATTTGAAATGAGGCTTTATAAATTCATAGCTATATTGATACCGAGAATAAGTATATATTTTTATATTTTTATTGGAGCGCTTAAGGTGGGGACCGACAAGTATACAAACTGTTATGTGAAATGAAATGAGCATTTACAGTTTGTACGCAGTTGTGGACCGAAAATAAAAAGAAAAAATATATACTTATTTTCGAAAAAGATAATCTATGAATAACAACATAATGTGCAAAT
>CAKNRV010000047.1 GCA_930991035.1 uncultured Clostridium sp.
ATTTTAGTGCTAATGTTTAAAAAATTTTGGGACATTTTCAAAAACTATTGACAGTAGTAATTTTTGTGTCAAAAAATGCAATCTCGAATACTATATATAGAGGTGACTTTATGGAAACCATACCACTAACAAAGCTTAAAATCAATACTACTGGAATAATCAAAGAAATAAATTGCACTAGTTCAATAAAAAGAAGATTACTTGACCTAGGATTAGTGCCAAATACTAGTATTACACCAATTATGAAAAGTGTATCTGGAGACCCAATGGCTTACGAAGTAAGAAATATTATTTTGGCTATACGTAAAAGTGATGCAGACAAAATTATTGTAGTTGTAAAAAATGAGAATTAGTATTATAATAAAAACGAAACATTTAACGGAGGTATTAACATTGTACAAATATATAGATTTAAAAAATACTAACGATTACTCAAATTTAAAAGATGCAGCAGAAATAATAAAACATAGTGGATTAGTTTTATTTCCTACTGAAACAGTTTATGGATTGGGAGCAAATGGATTGGATGATGTGGCTGTACAAAAAATTTATACTGCAAAGGGAAGAAAATCTGACAATCCATTAATTTTACATATTTCCTCTATGGATATGCTTGGTCAAATTGCAACTAATATCTCGGAATTAGAAATTAAGTTAATGCGTTCCTTTTGGCCTGGTCCTTTTACGATTATTTTAAATAGAACTACAAATGTTCCTGATATAGTTACTGCTGGCTTAGATACAGTTGGTGTGCGTATGCCTAGCAATAAAATAGCAAATGCCCTTATTTCGTATGCAAATGTTCCTATTGCTGCTCCGAGTGCCAACATTTCTGGCAGACCAAGTGGAACTAATGTAAAAGATATTTTTGAAGAACTTTCTGATAAAGTTGATTGCATTATAGATGGCGGAGATTGTGAGGTTGGCTTAGAGTCTACTGTTGTAAGAGTTATTGATGGAGTCCCAACAATTTTAAGACCTGGTAAGATTACTGCTGAGCAAATTATGGCTGTGGCAGGATGTGTAAATGTGGATTCTCACGTATTTACAAATGTAAATTTAGGAGATAATGAAAAAGTTTTATCTCCTGGTATGAAGTACAAGCATTATGCTCCTAATAGTAAATGCATTTTAGTTTACAGCAAAGATAACGAACTATTGGTAAATAAAATAAAACAAATTGCAAGTGAATATAAAAATCCTTTGATTTTATCTTCTAGCAAGAATGCTAACTTATTTGGTAATTATCAAGTTATTGATATTGGCGACACTTTGGATGAGATTGCAAAAAATATTTTTACAGATTTAAGAAAAGTTGACACATTTGCTCCAGATATTGTTATAATAGAAGGTGTAAGCAGAGATGGACTTGGTCTTGCTATAATGAATAGATTAATTCGAGCTTGTAGCAATAATTATATAGAGATTTAAAGGAACTTTGTATATAATATTTATCAAATAAGGGGGATTTTATATGACAATAGCCATAGTAGTCATTGTAGTACTTATACTAATCTATGCATTAATTACATACAATCTAATAGTCAAAAGACTTAATTCTGTAATGCATTCTAAATCTTCAATAGATGTATATTTAACACAGCGTTTTGAATTAATTCCAAATTTAGCTGACTGTGTAAAAAAGTATTCTATTTATGAAGAAAAATTGTAGTTAATTTATTGCGTTTAAATAATAAGAATGTATACAATATTATATATGTTATTTTTTTACCAACTGTATTTTATTATTTATACAAATACAAAAAATATAATGGTATTTATACAAACAGTTATAAAGAAATAATTATAAAAAATTTTATTGAGAATATTAATTCCAATTTAACATATAGTCCAAATGGAAAAAACGAATTATTAAATAATTATTTAGATGCTAACTTTGATAATCGTTCTTTTAATAAATTTGTAACAGACGATTATATAATTGGTTCAAATGAAGATGGTATGCTAATTGAATTGTGTAATATATCTTTGGAAAATGTGAGTGCTCGTAATGAATTACTAGATTTAATTTATGAAGGCATTTTCTCTACATCTTTTTTGAATAACAGAGTATATGACGAAGTAACAATTAAGACGAATAAGGTATTATTCAAAGACACCAACATAGTTGAAATGGATAGTTCAGAATTTGAAAAATATTTTGATGTTTATTCTAATTCTAATATTCTATCTATGGAAATTTTGACACACGATATTATGGAAGAGTTGGTGAATTTTTATGTTAAATATAAAATCAAGTTTGAGATAGTTATAAAAAATAATAATATTTATATTAGATTTGATACAGGTTCTATGTTTGAACCTAATATACTTCGAAAATCAAATGATATAAACACTCTTTGGGTATATTATAGTATTTTGAATTTTGTTACTAATTTTAGTTTTAAGATTAATAAATTATTAAAAGACGTAGAAGTCTAAATATACTAATTCATTATTTAAACAAATAAGCAATCCAAAATTTCTTTTTGTATATTTTAGATTGCTTATTTGCAATAGAATTAGCTATTAATTATTTCTAAATATAGCTTGATTGCTATTTTTCTATTTCTTGTATAATTTCCTTTCCAGTCATTTCGCAAGGAATGTTAATTCTCTTTATAAAATTTTTATCTAAATCCTTAAAATTATTTATTCCTAAATCATATACTTGAAAATCGATTCCATTATTTTTCAAAGTTCTTACTGTTTCCTTTGTATATGCTCCATAAGGATAAGCAAATACCTTTAGCTCTTGTTTTCCTAAATGCTCTTCGATTGCTTGATACGATTCTATTACATCATCACGAAGTTCTCTTACTGGAAGCTTGTCGTAAAAAACATGTTTTTTACTATGACTAAATAGCTCTTAATAAAGGATTAGAAAATGTAAAAACCAATTACACTATTACAATAGATGGTGATACCGTTTTACACCCATTTGCAATAAGAAATATTATGGATAAATTAACAAATTCTGACGAAAAAACAGCTGCTACTGCTGGATGTATATTTGTTAAAAATGCCATTGCTTTTACTGAAGTTCCAGAAAAATTAAAAGGCTTAGGCAAACAAAGAAAAAGATGGGCTAGAGGAATGATTGAGGCATTTAAAAATGTAAAAATATTTAGCTCAAAAAAATTGAGTGCAAAATCTAGATTTTTGATGTGCTTAAATATATTCTTCCCATTTATTGACTTGACACTTCTTGTATTTGTACCACTAGGTTTAATATTATTAGCATTAGGTAACACTACAAAGACCAATAAAATGCACTTGTTGCAAATAATTGGTCTTTTGCCATTTAACTTTTCACATATTAACTAATTATTTTTTATGCTATAAAGCTAGTTATCACATTCCATACTCCTGTTGTAAACATACAGACAACTACTCCACATACTGTCGGAAGTACAAACCCTAATGTAGCCCATTTCCAGCTTCCTGTCTCTTTTTTGATTGTCATTAGTGTGGTAGTACAAGGAAAATGTAAAAGAGTAAATAACATTACATTTATAGCTGTTAAAAGTGTCCATCCATTTTGCACAAGAATTTGCCCTATTGTCGCTGTACTTTCTAAATCTACTAATGTTCCGCTTCCCATATAACACATAAGAATAATAGGAAGAACAATTTCATTTGCTGGGATACCTAATATAAAGCCAGTTAGTATATATCCATCCATTCCCATTAATTTTGCAAGTGGGTCAAAGAAATTTGCAATGTAAGTTAGAATACTTAAGCCACCAATATTTATATTTGCAAATAGCCAAATAACAAGTCCTGCAGGTGCTGCTACCGCAATGGCTCTACCAAGTACAAATAATGTTCTATCAAATATCGATCTTACAATAACTTGCCCTATTTGCGGTTTTCTATATGGCGGAAGTTCCAATACAAAAGAGGAACTTTTTCCTTTCAAAATAGTTTTTGATAAAATTTTAGACACAAGCAATGTTATAAAAATTCCCAGTAATACTACAAAAAGCACTGTTATTGTAGCAATTAATGCTGAACTTGCTCCACTTATTGTGGTAGCATTTTCTCCTACCGCTGTAATTTCTTTCGAGACAACATTTTCTCCATTTACGGCATAATTAGTTAGTCCTGCCCCACCTATAAATATACTTGCAATTGTTATCAAAAATGGAAATCTTCCGTTACAAGGTATAAATGCATTTGTAAGTATTGCAATTAGCTTTTCTCTTGGCGAATCAATAATTCTGCATCCAGTTACTCCTGCACTATTACAACCAAATCCCATACACATTGTAAGAGCTTGCTTTCCGCGAGCTTCCTGCTTTCCTAAAAAACTTATCTAAATTAAAAGCAATTCTTGGCAAAAATCCCAAATCTTCAAGTAATGTGAACAAAGGAAAAAATATTGCCATTGGTGGTAACATTACGGCTATAATCCAAGTTAGTGTTCTATACACTCCATCTATTAATACTCCTTTTAGCCACTCTGGTGCAAACAACATATCAAATAAATACACTATTTTTTCTTGTAACCAAGCAAAAAAATTAGATAGCCACTCTGATGGATAATTTGCACCTGTTATAGTAAGCCAAAATATTATTCCTAAGAATAATAGCATTATTGGGATACCCCAAATTTTTGAAGTAAGTACTTTATCTATTTTTCTATCTCTTGAATTATATTGACTATCTTCTAAACTCACTGTGTCTTTATATACTTGCTCTGCTCTAAACACTATGCTGGAGATCATATCGTCTTTTACTTCTTCTTTTTTTACACCATTTGCATTTAATATATATCTTACTTCTTCGAGCTTTTCTTCTAAAGCAGTATTATTTTCGTCTTTTTCTTCATTTGCTATTATTGTGCCTTCTACTTTTTCCTCACTTTTTTCTTGTTTATTACTTTTAGTTAACTTTATTTTTAGATTTTGCTCTATTTTCTTTAATATTTTTTCGTTTCCATCTATTATTTTTAAGCTTATCCATCTAGCAAGTTTCTTCTTATTATTTGGAAGCAATTTTTCTATTTTTTTCACCAAACATTCCACAGCTTCTTCAACATAGGCTTTATATCTTATCACTTTGGGTTGTGGAATTATTGCTCCTTCACATACCTTTTTAATTGTTTCCATCAAATTGTCAAGTGTTTTCTTTTTTCTAGCTATTGTTCCTACTACTGGTACACCAAGTCTTTTTTCTAATTCTTTTAAATCTATATGTATTCCCTTTTTCTTTGCTTCGTCTAATAAATTTACACACACCACAATTTTGTCTGTTATTTCCATAATTTGATAAACTAAATTCAAATTTCTTTCTAATGAAGTAGCATCTAAAATTACAACTGTCGCATCAGGATTGCCAAAGCAAATATAATCCCTTGCAATCTCTTCTTCTTCTGAATTAGACATTATTGAATATGTACCTGGTATATCTACCAATAAAAATTTTGCCTTATTATATTCACTTATTCCAGTAGCATTTGCGACAGTCTTTCCAGGCCAATTTCCAGTATGCTGGTGCATCCCAGTAAGATTATTAAATATAGTTGACTTTCCTACATTAGGGTTTCCTGCAATAGCAATTTTATATTTACATTCTTTCATTTTCTGTGCTATGTCTTCTTTTAAGACTTTATTACCAGTTGACGAATTTGTAAGCCCCATACTTTTTTCATTCCTCCCAAAATTTGACTAGTATATTATATGAGTAATTCTTAATACAGTTACAATTTACGGCTTGAAATAAAAAGCAAACAATGTATGTTTTAAAATAAGGCTGTGAATCGTAACATAAATTTGCATTGTTGGTAAAATCAAACACTGTTTTGCTTGACTTTTTTACTTTTGTGTAATATTATATTAGTCGAAAAAATAAAAAATTTAGGAGGTATAATTATGGAATTAAAAGGATCAAAAACAGAAGCTAATTTAAGAGCTGCTTTTTCTGGAGAATCAGAAGCAAGAAATAAATACACTTATTTTGCAAGCGTAGCAAAAAAAGAAGGATATGAGCAAATTGCAGCAATATTTTTAGAGACAGCAGAAAATGAAAAAGAGCACGCAAAATTACATTTTAAATATCTAGAAGGCATTGGAGATACAAAATCAAACTTAGCTGATGCAGCTGCTGGAGAAAATTATGAATGGTCAGATATGTATCCAAAATTTGCTAAAGAAGCTGAAGAAGAAGGATTTTTAGAGATTGCTGCAACATTTAGAGGAATTGCAGAAGTTGAAAAACATCACGAAGAAAGATATAAAAAATTATTAGAAAATGTTGAAAATGGAGAAGTATTCAAAAAAGGAAGCATTGTTGTTTGGAAATGCAGAAATTGTGGACATATTCACGTTGGATTAGAAGCTCCTACAATTTGCCCAGTTTGCAAACACGCACAAAGCTATTTTGAAGTAAACGCTGAAAATTATTAATTTTATAATTGTTTGAACAAAGTGACGAAGTCGCTCTTTGTTTATGCCGATTTGAGTTTCCGACTAAAAGGAGGAAATCTCAAAGACGATAGCGATTTCAGCTATACTTTTTAGCGAAGTAATGTATATTTTTTATTAAAATAAAAATATACATTACTTCGCTTTTATAATAAGCTGTGAATTGTAACAGCCTTTTTCTTTTATTCATAATTTTTTACATTTATATCATTAAATTATTTTATTTAGAATACAGTATTCTTCAAATAAATTACAAAATTCATTTAATATTTCTTCCCTTGAGAATTCTTTTCTGAATTCTAGTTTCATTGAAGTGGCAATTTCTTTTAACTCTTCCGGAAAGTTTTCTCCATTTACATTAAATCCAATCCCTACTATTAAATATTTTATTTTTTTTCCATTTGTAACAATCTGAGTCAAGATTCCTCCCATTTTCTTCTTATTATAGATAATATCATTTGGAGTTTTTATGCTTAGCTTATATCCATATAGCTTTTCTATTGCCCTAGTTATACACCTTGCAATATCTATGCTGAGAGTATCTAATTTTTGAATTGTACATTTGGGATATATAATTAAAGAAAATGCCAAATTCTTTTCTCTTTCAGAATACCAACTTCTACCGTGTGTACCTATCCCCCCTGTCTGATAATCTGTGATTACAATCGTTCCGTTTTCTATATTTTTCTCAGCTAATTGCTTTGCTTGAATCTGAGTTGAATCTATTTCTTTAAAATAAATTTTATTTTTTGCAATAATTTTTGTTTCTAAAAAAAATTTTTTTTCTTCCATATCAATTTCCTTTTTTAATTATTTAAAAATCTTCTGATAGCTAGTATAGCACTATTTTAGGCTTTTGTCTATCCAATACATAAGTTTAAAATTTTAGCACATACTAATAGTATATGTTTTTAGTATGTATATGTTTACTTTTAAGTTTCTGTAATTTAGACCTTATACGTGCTATATTCATTTCATATTTTAGGAAGAGGTGAATTATATGGCATTAGATTATAATATTATTGGTGAAAGATTAAAGAAAGCCAGAACTGACAAAGGATTGACTCAAGAAAAATTAGCAGAAAAACTTGATGTATCAATTGCATTTCTTAGTAGAATTGAGCGTGGTAGCTCTCACATTAGTCTAAAAAGACTTAGCCAAATTTGTGATATTTTAGGAATTACTGAAGGTTCTATTTTAAATGGTTCTTCTAACAATTCTCATAACTATTTATCAGCTGAATTTGGAGATGTATTAAAAAATACTACACCGGAAAAGCAAAAATTAATATATAAAATTGCAAAAATAATTAATGAAGATTAATTTTATAGTTTGTATATTTTTTTAGTAACCACCTATAATAATATAGGTGGTTGTTTTTTTATATAAGTTACAATGCAGTGTTCAAAAATATATAGTCATAAATTGTGCCTGTTATATATTTTTTCGACAAATTTATTGATATTGATTATATTTTATGGTATGATTATATATGCTTAAAGTTAAATATTAAGCGCGATTCATAAAAATTAAATTAGACAATTTTTATTGTCAAAAGGAGGTATACATTTTATGGAATTTAAGCAATGGGATGGCTTTAATAAAGCCGGAGAATGGACAAAAGAAATTGATGTTAGAGGATTTATTCAATCTAACTACACACCTTATGAAGGAGATAGCAAATTCTTAAAAGGTGCAACTGATAAAACAAAAAAATTATGGGACAAAGTTTTAGAGCTTTATAAAAAAGAAAGAGAAAATGGTGGAGTTCTAGATGCAGATTGCAAAACACCTTCTTCAATAAATGCTTATGAAGCTGGATATATAGATAAAGACCTAGAAGATATTGTTGGTCTTCAAACCGATAGTCCTTTAAAAAGAGCAATTATGCCAAATGGTGGTATAAGAATAGTTGAAAAATCTGC
>CAKNRV010000048.1 GCA_930991035.1 uncultured Clostridium sp.
ACTGTTCATTTACTTTTTTCTAAAATTTTTGTTGCATTTCAAATGAAACTTTAGGCCCTATTTTTTCGTTTATCATACTTAAATATTTTCCATCAACTTTACCAATAGTACCACTAAAATTCATTCTTAATATACTAACTTTTTTCATTCTTGTAATATTAGCCCATCTAATCATATCTTTAAACCTATATATACTATCTATTTGTATTATTTCTGTAATTTGATTTTTCTGCTCTTCACATTCTTCAATCGTTATGTTTCTATTGTAATAATCTTGTTCTATCCTTTTATACTCTTTAGGTTTTTTAGAGGATATTGGCAAAACAAATAACTCATTATCAAAATTTTTTAATATTACAGCAGGATGCATTCCTCCAAATTCATTGCCTATATTAAATCCAAAATCTATCCATATAACATTTCCTCTTTTTAATATTACTTTTTTTGTTAATAGCATTGTATCTTCTTTAGAGATATTTGTATTATTAAATACATAACTATTCTTTTTCAAAGCATAGTTACATTTAACAATGTTTTTCAATTGTTTATTTAATCTTTCATAATTATATTTATCAATTTTATAATTTTTTAGTGTATATTGTACTATATTTTTATAAATATAATCATTATCTTTTTCATTTTCTATTTTTTCAGTTTTATCATTAATCCATATAAAATATAGTTTTCCTCTTTTCATATCATTTTCTGTATTTAAACCTTTTCTAAATTCTCGTAATTTTTTCAAACATTTTATATAAGCTTCTTTCACCTAATCACACTCCCAAAGTTTTGTATTTGTATTATATCAAACATTTGTTTTTGGTTCAAGCGATTTTGTAATTTTTTTTCATAAAATATATAAATTATCCTTTAGACGCTAGTTCTATTTCACTATAACCACGCGCATAGTGTTTAGTACTCAAGATAGAGTACTAACTCGAAAAAGATACAGAGTAATCCTATTTAAACTCTGTATCTTTTAAGTAATCTTAATTTCCTATTCTTAGGTCTTACTGCCAACTTAAAATTGGGTAGCCTTGATTTATGCCTTCTATATCTTCAGTAAATGCTGAACCTAATATTGGTGCTAACGACTTCATTTCTGTTTCTTTTTTACTTTCTACTCCATTTAAAACAATCCCGTTTCCATTATTAACCATATTTTCCAAAAAATAATTGTTTTCTTCCGTTGAATTACCTTGTATTGCTCCAATTACACCACCTACTGAGTTAGCATCAGATGTTGTTATTTTACCAATATTGTAGCAGTTAGAAACTTTGCTATCTTGATTGTATCCAATAACTCCCCCGATTCGCTCTCCATTCCCATTTATAGTTCCTGCATTATAAGAATCATATAATTCTGAATCAAGATAATTTTTGCCTACAATTCCTCCTATGTTGCTTGTTGAGCCTTTTATAATGTTTGTATTATAAGACAGCCTTATAATAGAATTGTATGCATTATGTCCCGCAATCCCTCCAATAAACGACTCACCTGAAATGATTCCACAATTATAACATTTTTCTACAATAGTATTATATATATTTTCACCTACAATGCCACCAGCATATTCGCTTTTTACGGTAATATTTCCAGTATTATAGCATCCTGATATAACAGAATCAGTAGTAATTGTACCTGCAATACCACCAGATGTTCTATCGCCTTCTATTATTCCTGTATTATAAGAGTCTAAAATTTTCGAATTAGAATATGCACAACCAACAATACCACCTGAGTATACCCCTATGATATTACTTTTATTAGAACAATTAGAAACAATACTTTCATTATATAAATACCCAACCAATGCACTTGTTGCAGCTCCTCCTGTAATGTTATTATTTTCGCCTATGCATAGATTTATTATTTTTCCACTATCTACTAATCCAAACAATCCTTGAACCTTATCAGAGGTATTAATTAGTATGCCATTTATTTCATATCCATTACCATTAAAAATGCCACTAAATCTCATATTTAAATCATCATATGGTTTTGAGGAATTATCCATAAGCTTTCCTATTGGTTCCCATTCTTCATTTATGTCTAATGTTATATTATTTGTTAATCTTATATACTTTCCTTCAAATGTGTTTCCACTATTTACTTCGTCTCTAAATGCTTTTAGTTCTTCTGCTGTTCCTATTTCTATCATTTCACTTTGTGCTAGTATCTCTCCTGTACTTTCTACATAGTAACTTCTTTGACTGTCATTCATATTTATCAAAAAACTTCCATCTCCATTTTCTGTTACTGTAAAATTTGCATTGTTTCCAAATTGACTTCTTAGCGATTCTTCTAAATTTTCTTTTTCTCTATCTGGCGTTGTTATATCTTTTATTTTGCTATCTGCTACCGCCATCTCTATTCCTTCTTTTTCTGTTGCTTCCGTTGTTATGTCTCTTGCATCCTCTGTTATGCTTACTAAGCCATTCTCTCCAAATGCGAAGTTAATTGTAATTGTTGATAAAATAATTAAAATCACTATTGTGATTACTAACGCTATTAGCGTTATTCCTCGATTTCTTCTAAATTTTACTAATTTTTTCATAAACATTCTCTCCTTTTCTCTTGTTATAAAAACCTCAATAGTAGTTTTATTTTATTAAGGAATTCCTTAATAGTGTATCATTACTATTTTTAAAAATCAATACTTTATTAAGGAATTTCTTAATTTTTTTGTTTTTATTAAGATGTTCCTTAGTTGTTCTTTATTCCACTTTGATATAATTCTTTATGATTTTTTTAGAAAAGAGGTGGAGTTATGCAACTTTCAGATGCTACAAGAGAAAGAATAAAACAATTATTGAAACAAAATAATATGAAACTTTTTGATTTATCTAAAGCTGCTGGAATATCTCTACCAACAATATCTGATTTTCTAAAGAATGATACAAAAAATTTAAGAATGGATACAATGTTACACATTTGCGAAGGTTTTAATATAACCCTAAAGGATTTCTTTGACGATCCACTTTTTGAAGAGGTTATAGCTGAGTAAAATGATTAGACTAAGCTTAAATAATGAAAGAAGCATTTTTTAAAGTTTAAGAATTTTAACAGCATAAAGTAAGCCAAAATATCTGAGAACTTAAATGAATATATATATTAAAAAGAACTTGAACGAAAGGAAGTAGTCCCAATTGTTCAAGTTCTTTTTTATTTTATTTAATATTCTTATTTATTAGCTGTTTCCTCTACTGGATAAACGCTAACTTGTTTTTTATCTTTTCCTAATCTTTCAAATTTAACTTTTCCAGTTACTTTTGCATATAAAGTGTCGTCACTTCCTATACCAACGTTTGTACCTGGATGGAATTTAGTGCCTCTTTGTCTTACTAAGATGTTTCCAGCTGGAACTATTTGTCCATCTGCTCTTTTAAGACCTAAACGTTTTGATTCACTATCTCTACCGTTCTTAACACTACCTTGACCTTTTTTATGAGCCATTTATCTCAACTCCCTTCGGTTCTTGATTTTAAACTTCTCGTTTTTATTTTCTTATAAAACTATTCTTTTACAGCTTCTTTTTTTGTAGCTGTTTTCTTTTCTGCTGGTTTTGCTTCAGCTTTAGTAGCAGTTTTTGTTTCTGCTTTAGCTTCTGTTGCTTTTTCAGCAGCTGTTTTTATTTTAGTAATTTCAACCTTTGTATATGGTTGTCTGTGTCCTTGAGTTCTTCTGTAATTCTTTTTAGCTTTATATTTATATACTAAAATTTTCTTTCCTTTTCCGTGAGAAACTACTTTTCCCTCAACTTTAACACCTTTTACATAAGGAGCTCCTACTTCTACTTTGCTGTCGTCAGATACTAAAACTACATTATCAAATGTAACTTTTTTACCTTCTTCAGCGTCTAATTTTTCGAAGAATACTACATCTCCTTCTGCTACTTTGTATTGTTTTCCACAGCTTTCTATTATTGCGTACATTGTATTGTACACCTCCTCTTATATGTATACTCGCTAAGCATAAAATACAAGGCAGTTAGCTATATACTAACATTTAGTTGCCCGACCCAGGCGGCTTACGGATTAATATTTTATCATATTTTTCCAGTCTTGTCAATCCCTGTTTTTTGCAAAAACTGCACATACAGATAATTTTATCCGTATGTGCAGTTTTGCTAAATGAAGTTTACCTCTTTATGAATGTCTTAAGCTTTTTCTTGTCCCACCCCCACGCTGATCTTATTCCTAAAGCCATTTCCATAAATGGCTTTCTTACCAATGCCGCCTCTGGATGTTCGTCGACAATTAAATTGCCGTCCATCATAATGGCATTTTTCTCTTCGTCAATGCCAATCAGTGTAACGAAATGGTTGCCCTTCCGTTTTGCATCTTGATGGTAGACTGAATTTTGTATCAGAATGCAAACACAGTCACCCGCATCTAGGCATTCTAATATGTCGTATACACTGAACAACCTTATCCCAAGATTGTCGAATAAAGTATATTCAGTGCCAGAGCCATCGATAATGTTTCCATCGTCGTCATAAATATAGGCTCTGTATCCCTTGTCTACCACTTCTTTGATCAATTTTGGAAAATTGACCTTCATTCCGTTTGCCCTGAATGCATATTCTAATGCAAGTGGACCACATCCTGCGTCCGCAATGTCACTTATCTTCCCATAAGAAAGGTAAGCGTATTCGGACTTTTTCTGGCTCATTGGATATAAATCCAATGGCACAGTGGGTTTGATTTCCGGGATTTGCACATTCGGCAAATCCATCCGCATCATCTTTTGGAACAGGTCAAGTTGTTCTTTTTCTTTGGCATCTAGCTGTTCCCGTTCTGCCTTGTTTGTGATTACTTCATTCTTTGGAATTCTTAACACAGAAATTCCTCCTTTTCAAAATTCAGACAAAAAATGTCTTATTTTCATTTTAGCAAAAATTAACATAAAATTCAAGTTGTAATATTTAAACATACACATTGCCTAGATTTTTTATTCTACACTCTTCAAACTTTCTATCATATCAATCTTCTTTAAAGAGAAGTATGTAATAACATTTACTATTACTGCAAATACTACTGTTATAACAACTCCTAACACATAGCTTAGTACTCGTATTTCTGGGTCGAACATTAGCATATCTATTTCACAAGTTTTTAGTATGTACATTGTTAAATAGTATCCTCCAACTAATCCTACAAGTATACCTAGTATTGTTAGTATTATTGTTTCTCTTCCTATGTATTCATACACTTCTCTATCATAGAATCCTAATACTTTTATTGTTGCAAGTTCTCTAATTCTTTCGCTAATATTTGCATTTAATAGATTATATAAAACTACTAATGCTAACAATCCAGCCGCTATAATTAGTATCCATACTACCATATCCATATTGTTCATTACGACCTCTAGTGTTTCCGAAGAGTCTGATGTAAAGCTTACTCCAGATATGTTGTCTTCGTCTTGTAATAATGTTCTTGCTAATTCGTTTTGTTGTTCTTCTGTAAGGTCATTTGTCTTTGCCAATATTGTATTTGGTTCTATTCTGGTGTCATATATTGTGTTATATAAGTCTGGTGACATATATAGGTAATGCATAATATAGTTTTCTGTTATATGCGCTACTTGCACCTCTGCTCTATCTCCATCTGCATTTTCAAGTGTGATTGTGTCTCCTTCCTTAATGTCTAATAGTCTTGATAACTTTTCTGTTATAATTACACCTGAGCCGTCTGGTATGTATTTTTCGTCTTTGTGTGTTCTACTTCTTAGAGATACAAAGTTTTCAATTTTTTCTACATCTTCTGGTACAATTAATTGTATGTTTTGATTGTTATCATCTTTTATTATTTTTACCGATTGTATGTTTGCACCTAGCAAATCTGTTATTTGTTCGTTTTTTGCTATTTCGTCTTCTAGTGCTTGTAGCTCTTCTCCTTCTTTTTCTTCTTTTAATGATATATTGATATTATATTTGTAAATTTCTCCATATTGCAAAGGTATCATATTTCCTATTGCGTCTCTTAATCCAAATCCTGCTATGATAAGTGAGGTACAACCACATACGCCTATAATTGTCATTAAAAATCTCTTTTTGTATCTAAATATATTTCTTGCAGTTACTTTTGCTGTGAAGTTTAAATGTTTCCAAATAAATGGTATTTTTTCTAGTATTACTCTTTTTCCTGGTTTCGGTGCTTTTGGTCTCATTAAAGTTGCTGGATTATGTCTTAATTGTTTTACAGATGTATATATAGTTGCACCAACTGTACATAGTAAGGCTGCTGCCATTCCTGCAATAGCATAACCTACATTAAATTCTAAGATTACATCTGGCACATCATATACCATTGCATAAATATCTGCAATTACTTTTGGCAAGTAGCTAAATCCTATAACTAATCCTATTCCTCCACCTATCAATGTTGCTAAACTTGCATATACTATATATTTTCTAACAATTTGTCTCTTACTATATCCAAGTGCTTTTAGTGTTCCTATTTGTACTCTTTCTTCTTCTACCATCCTTGCCATTGAGTTTAAGCTCATAAGAGCTGCTACTAAAAAGAATACAACTGGAAATACTTCTGCTAAGTTCGCTACTCTTTCTGTATCTTGCATATAGTTTACATAGCCTACATTTTGTTCTCTATCTAACACATACCATTCTGGTCTTTGAATTTCTTTTAAATCTTCTTTGGCTGCTAATAACTCGTCTTCTGCATCTTTTATTTTTTCGTCATATTCTTTTCTTGCATCTTCTAACTCTTTTTCGCCATCTTTAATTTCTGCTTCTGCATCGTCTAATTCCGCTTCTGCTTGGTTTAATTGATAATATGTAGAATTCTTTTGTGCTTTTAGTTCTGCCTCAGCTTCTTCTATTTGCTTTTGTGCATCTTCTAATTCTTTTTCTGCTTTTTCTAATTCTGTATTTGCTGTGTTAATTCCATTTTGCAATTGTGTAATTGTTGCTGATAAATCTGTTACGCCTTGTTTTTCTAGTTCACTTTGTATTGTGTTTATTGTAACTTGCAATGTTTGTATTTGAACATTTAAGTTAGTAATTTGTTCTTGAATTTCTGCCTTTTCCTCTTCTGTCGCATTTTCTAAACTTGCTTGTAGATTTTTAAGTTGAATCTGTGCTTGTTCTAGATTAGTTTGCACATTGTTTAATTGAGTTTGTGTTTGCTCCAAAGTTCTTAACTGTTCTTCGTAACTAGCAATTTGATCCTCTGCATTTTTCTTTTCTGTTTCAAATTGTTTCTTGCCTTCTGCAAGTTCTGTTTTAGAATCTTCTATTTGTTGCTCAGCTTGGATAAATTGGTAATTTGCATTAGCTCTATTAGTCTCAATTTCTGTTCTTCCATCTTCTATTTGTTTTTTTCCATCGTCTATTTCTTTTTGCGCATCCTCTAACTCTTTTTCTGCCTTTTCCTTTTCTTCGTCCAATTCCTTTTGAGCCTCTTCTATTTTTGAATTAGCACTATCATATAGCTCATTATATCTTGCTTCTCTTCTTTCTTCTGAAATAGCCTCTAAATTATCTTTTACTGCATCTATTTTTTCTAGGTAATCGTCACTATTGGTTTCTAAATCTTTTGCTCCTGCTACTGTTAGGTATACATTTGTGTAAATACTTGCATTTAAGTTTTCTTTTGAAACATACACATAGTAGTCAATCATACCATCGCCAAGAGATGTACTTCCTCTATCTGTATAAATGTATAAAGGCGACTCAGCAGTGCCAACTATTGTTAATTCGTTATTTTTTAAAATTGCCTCTTTCTCTCCATCGTCATTTGTAATATCCTCTATTTCTACTTCTATTGTATCTCCAATATTGTGTCCTGTTCCTATCAAAAATCTTGGCTCTACTACGCATTCATTTGCATTTTCTGGCATACGACCTTCAACCAAATTTAATTTATTTAGATTATCTGTAAGCGTTTCTAATTTTACTACAACTTCTTCTTCGCCAATTGTTACAATTGCATCTGTCTGATATGTTCCTTCTGCTTGCTCTACTTGGTCCACCTGCCCAATAGCTTTCACATCGTCGTTCGTTAATCCAAGTGTAGAAATTACTTGTATATCCATTACATCTAAATCGTCAAAATATGTGTCTAGCGTCTTCTTCATATCTGGGCTAGTTGCTTTTATACCCGCGAAAAATCCAACTCCTAAAAGCACAATAAGGAGCAATGATATGAACCTTTTATATGAATTTTTAATTTCTTTTATTCCATCTTTTAGAAGAGCTGTTTTCATTTTTCTCACCTCGTTCTACCATTCGGTTGTGTAAACTAAAATCAATATTTATTTACTAACAACCTTGATTTTTCAAGG
>CAKNRV010000049.1 GCA_930991035.1 uncultured Clostridium sp.
CTTTCGTAGAATAATTTGGGTGCAAGACGATTCTAGTTAAGCCTTATAAATAGTATGCAGGATATAACAGAGCTAGTGTAAGTCTAGTGTTGCTTAGGCAAGTTAGTCGACGGTGATTATATCTTGCATAGTGTTTATAAAAGGAGCAAAACAAATGAGTAGAAGTATGTTAAGTGATTACATAATGCAAGAATATAGACTAGAGCAGAAATATGCAAAGAAGAAAAGAGAAAATTGCAAAGAAAAGCAGTGTAAGGAATGCAGGTATTTTGATGTGTGCAAAGATATAGGAGGAAGTAATGTTCAAATTCAAGATAAATAATGATATATGGCAAATAGAAGAAAAAGATAAAGAAGAATTAAAAGAGATATATGAAAAAGAAACACAGGAAAAAACATATTTCGTACTTGGAGTTACAATAAAATCAAAACATATTATTTATATAAACAATGATATGTGCGAAGAACAGAAAATTAAGACATTAAAACACGAACTAACGCACTGTTACATTTGGGAATATGGCCTATATAATGTAATGGATATAAATGAAGAAGTAATATGCGATATAGTGGCTTGTAGTAATGATTTTATAAATAAAGTAGTAGAACAATATAAAAAGAGATAGAAAGGGAGGTAATCTTATATGACAGATGCGCAAAAAAGATTTTGTGATGAATACTTAATAGACCTTAATGCCACAAGAGCATATAAGGTTGCTTATCCAAATTGCAAGAAAGATGAAACAGCAAGTGCAGCAGGTAGCAGAATGTTAGGAAATGTTAAGGTACAAGAATACATAGCAGGAAAACAAAAGGAGATAGAGAAGAGAACAGAAGTTACACAAGATATGGTAATAAAGGAATTAGCAAAAATAGCATTTCTGGACATAAGAAAACTATATACAGAAAATGGACAATTAAGAAATGTAGCAGATATAGATGATGATACAGCAGGAGCAATATCCTCATTAGAAACATTAGAAGAATATGATGGATATGGTGATGATAGAGAAAAAATAGGAGATACTCAAAAAGTTAAATTATTAGACAAAACAAAAGCTCTTGAATTATTAGGAAAGCACTTAGGAATGTTTAATGATATAAATGTTAATATGAAAAACGCAATACAAGTTGAATTAGTAGATGATGTAAATGAGTAATGAAAGAATAAGTCTGCAAGAAATTGTAGGAAAAGGTTATGCTACATTTTGGAATTTTAAAGGCGATGAAATAATAATTCAAGGATCTAAAAGTAGTAAAAAATCAAAAACAGCAGCATTGAGATGGATGAAATTATTAAAACAATATCCCAGAGCTTGTTTATTGGCTACAAGAGATACAGAAAAGACAATTCGTGATAGCGTATTTGCTGATTTAAAATGGGCAGCCAAAAAGATTAAAACTTATGACGAATGGGACTTTATAAGAAATCCATTAGAATCAACAAATAAATTAACAGGACAAAAGATACTTTTTAGAGGTCTTGACGACTGGCAAAAGATTGCATCAATTACAATCGATGATCCAAATTTAGTATTATGTTGGGTATGGTTTGAAGAGGCATTTGAAATAGAAAAGAAGGATACCTATGATAAAGTAAGAATGTCTATAAGAGGTAAGATGCCAAAAGGATATTTTAATCAGTCATTAGCGACGCTAAATCCTTGGTCCGACCAACATTTTATAGTTAAAAAAATCACAAGTAAATTAACACCAGACGAGAAGATACTTGAAGAAAAAGGCAAACAAGAACTTATAGTAGAAGATGAACAGGAATTTATCTATAATGGTAAAAAAGTAAAAGAAAAAGTATCACAATTGTTAATGATAACAAACTACAAATTAAATGAATTTTTAGACATTAAAGATTATGCTAGATTTGAACAAAAGAAGAAAGAAGATTATGAAGACTATAAAACATCAGGTTTAGGTATGCCGGGAATAAGTAAAGGACTTATTTTTAGAAATTGGCATATAGAAGATACAGAAAAATATAAGAATACATTTGAATTAATAAGAAGAGGTTTGGATTTTGGATATAGTTCAGACCCTTCTGCTTTTTTACAGTTTAATGTTAACTTTAAAACTAAACAAATAATAGTTTTTGACGAATTTGGAGCAATAGAGCTTACAAACGAAATGTTAGCTAATGAAATAAAAAGAAGAACAAATCCATTTGACTTAATAAAAGCGGATGCAGCGGAGCCAAAGAGTATTGCAGAACTTAATGTATTAGGAGTAAATGCAATACCAGCAACCAAAGGACCGGATAGTATTTTACACGGCATAAAATGGCTAAAAGGATTTGAAATAATAGTTGATCCAAAATGCAAAGGCTTGATAGAAGAATTAAGTACCTACAAATGGAAAGAGGACAAATTAGGAAATCCTCTAAACATACCAGAAGATAAAAATAATCACTATATAGATGCTTTAAGATATGGCAGTGACGACTTATATTTAAGAAGCTAGGAGGAATATAAATGGCAATAGATAGCAGAATAATTAAAGAATTAATAAGTGAATTTAATATGTCAGACATAAAAAAGAAAATGCTAGAAGGAGAAAGATATTACAGAGACAAGAATGATATCTTGCAAAAAGATCTAAAAACATTTACTGTATTTGACCAAAAAACTGGACAGAAACAGCAAATTACAAATGAAAATAAGTCAGACGAACATCTGCCACACGGATTTTATTGGAAACAAGTAAATCAGAAAAAGTCATATATATGTGGAAAGCCAATAACTATTACTTATAATGTTCCAACAGATGGAGATAAAAAAGAAAAAACTAAAAGTGCAGAAAAGAAAATAACTAATATGGTATGGAATACATTAGGACCTCAATTTGAAAAACTTATAAAAAATAGAGTAAAAGAGGCTAGTAACAAAGGTAGAGCTTGGCTACATCCTAATTATAAAAATGGTAAACTAGTATTTGAAAAATATCCTAGTGAAGAATGTATTCCTATATATGATAACGAGACACAAACATATTTAATTGGCTTTATTCATTTTTATAAAATACAAGATTTAACAACTGAACCAGTTGAAGAAAGAACATATGTGGAATATTGGGATGAAAAAGAAGTACGTTATTTCATAGAAACAAAAGTAAATAACACAACAGTGTATTTAGAAGATGTTACGAAACCTAGACCAATGTGCCACTGGTATAGAGAAGTATATGATAATGCATTAAACAATCTTAAAAGAATTGAAAGACACAGTTGGAATAGAGTACCATTTATAGAAATAGAGAATAACGAAGAAAAAATGACAGATTTAGAGCCAATAAAACCGTTAATAGATGCATACGATTTAATAAATAGTGGCTTTGTAAACACAATAGAAGATTTAAAAGAAATCATATGGCTAATTAATGGATATGGAGCGGAAGACTTACTAACATTGATTAAGAACTTGAAAGTCAATGGTGTAGCAAGAACGAATGATACAGCGGGACATATAGATGCAAAATTGTTAGATATTCCTTATGAAGCAAGACAGGCATTGTTAAAAGGCTTAAAAGAACTTATATATGAATTTGGTAGAGCAGTAGATACAAGTAATAAAGATTTAATTGGACAGGCTCCTTCAGGAGTAGCACTGGAGTTTTTATATACTGACCTAGATATGAAAGCAGACGATATGATAGGTGGACTTACAAGTGCATTATATGAAGTTTTATGGTATGTGTTACAGGACTTGAAAATGCAAGGCAAAATACCAGAAGAAATAAATGAATTTGACTTTAAAATAGAATTTAATAAGTCAAGAATATTTAATGAGACTGAAATAATAAATACATTAAATAACGATAGTACACTTAGTTTAAAATCTAAACTCGAAAAGCATCCATATTGTGACGACGTAGATAAAGAATTGCAGAGAATAAAAGAAGAAAAGGAAGAAAATATGAAGATACAGAGCCGAATTTTTAATAATTCTGGAGGATTTGAAGAAAATGATGACGAAGGACAGAAAAATAAAACGAACACCAATAAAGAATAGAGGTGTTATTTTTTATGGCTAGAGAACCAGTTGATTATTGGGAAAAAAGACAAACAGAACTAATGAAGAGATTAGAAAAAGGAACAGAAAAAACAATAGATGCATTAATTAGTTCTTATGAAAAGGCAACTAAAGACATACAAAATGAAATAACTAAAATATTTAATAAATATAAACAGGATGGAAAATTGACGAGAGAAGAAGCAATTAAATTATTAAATACAAAAGAAACAAGGCAGTTTTATGACGATTTATTAGAGCAAATAAATACAATAAAAGATACTGATATAAAAAGAAAATTATTAGCAAAATATAATGCCCCTGCATATGGGTATAGAATTAGTAGATATGAGGCATTACAAAAAAGAATAGATATAGAAATAAAAAAAGTCGCTGAAGTAGAAAAACAATTAACAACAGAAAGATATATTGATACCATTAATGAAAGTTATTATAGAAATATTTTTAATATTCAACAAAATTTAGGATACTATTTTTCATTTAAAGAAATAGATAGCAGAACGATAAATTTATTATTAAATGAGAATTGGATAGATAAAGCAAATTTTTCACAAAGAATATGGAATAATAGTGAGTTCTTAGGAAATTATTTAAGAACCAACTTAACTGCATCAGCTATGTCAGGAAAATCTATAAATAAGATAGCTCAAGAATTAGCAGATTATATGAATGTGGGAATATATAATGCTGTAAGGCTTGTTAGAACAGAAGTAAATCATTTCGCAAATGAAGCGGAAATGTTAGCTTATGAAGAACTTGAAATAGAAAAATATAGATTTATTGCAACATTAGATAATAGAACGTGTGAGCATTGTGCTGAATTAGATAATAAGGTATTCAATGTAAAAGATAGACAGCCAGGGAAAAATTATCCTCCAATACACGCAAATGATAGATGTACCACAGTAGCAGTGTTCGACGACGAAGTAACAGATGGATTAGAAAGAAAAGCAAGAGACGAAAATGGAAAAACTATTTTAGTACCACAAGATATGAATTATAAAGATTGGTATGATAAGTATGTTGAAAGTAATGATTATATTATAAAAGCACAGAATAATTATAAAGCTGTAAATGAAAAACTATCAATAAAGCAAGCAATAAAAACAATGCCTAATAAATATAAAGATTTGCTAAAAAATGTACAATTTGATATAATAACTCAAGGCAATAGTGGTTACAAAGACAATAATATATATATATTAAAAGGTGCTGACAAATACGAAGTAATACACGAAGTAGGACATCTACTAGAAGACAAATTAAAAATTTATGACGATATTAAATTTAAAAATATAATTGAAAATACATTATCTAATTTTTCTGTTAAAGATATTGTCTTTGACCCAGAAACATTTACAAAAGGAATATTTAGGATAGAAAGTGATAAGTTTGTTACAGAATATCAAGGAAGAATATATCAAAATATAGGTTTTCAAACTAATAATGGTAAATTGAATTATAAGGCATTTAGAGAATATTTTTCGGAAGGCTTAAGGATTTATTATCAAGATAATAAATTGTTAAAAACAAAAAATATAGATTTATATAATTATATTAAGGAGCTTATGGAATGATAAACCAACAATTTAAAAGTGATTTTCTTAAAATGAATACAGGAGAAGATTGGAATAAACTAAAAGAAAAATATGATGTATCAAAGTATGAATGGGATACTGAAATGAAAGAACACTTTGAGAAAATGCTAAGTAAATATAGTAGCTATGAAGATTATAGAAAGAAAAAATTAACATAATATAGTTATTATTTTAAAATTATAAATCAAGAGCTAGCAATAGCTCTTATTTTTATGCCGTTTATTGTAGTTAGGCATTAAATAAAATAAACAAAAAATACCCATTTGCTTGTGGGAATACAAATAAAGCAACTTTTCGTACTGGTAGCACCAGAATAAAATAAGCTAGAAAGGTGGATTAACTATGGAATGGTTAAAAGAGATATTAAAAAATGCAGGGGTAGAGAATGTGGATGATTTAGAAAGCAAAATTTCTAAAGAGTTACCTAAATATTTTAAACCTGCAAAAGATTTTAATGAAGTTAGTGAAAAATTAAAAACTGCAAATAAAGAGATTGATACATTAAAAGAAACCAACACAAATATTCAAACAGAATACGATAACTTCAAAAAAGGCTCTATAAGTCAAGCAGACTATGAGGCTAAAAAGAAAGAAATAGAAGATAATTCTAAAGCTGAAATAGAAAAAGTAAGGCTAGAGAGCAAAATAGATTTAGCAATTAATAATGCTAAAGCTAAAAATGTAAAGTCTGTAAAAGCTAACCTTGATTTAGATAAAATTAAGCTAGATGGGGACAAACTTTTAGGATTTGACGACCAAATAGAAGCATTAAAGAAAAGTGATGCATATCTATTTGAAATTGATAATGCCATAAATAATGGTGTTGAAAATAATGGAGGAAATCCAAGAAAAAATGAAGGCAATGGATTATCTGATGACGATTTAGACAAGTTGTCAGATGAAGAATACTTCGCCCTTCAAGAAAAGAATAATAAATAAGAAAGGAAGATTAAATTATGGGAAACAAATTATTAACTTGCCAAAGAATAGCAAGAGAAGCATTACCAATGCTAGTAAATAACTTAGTAGTTCCTGAGTTATTCCACACTGATTATAGTAAAGATTTTGTAAAAGAAGGAGATACAATCCAAGTTGAAAAACCAGCTCAATTTGAAGCAAAAGATTTTAAAGATACTGTAACAATTCAAGAAATTAATCAAAAGAGTGTTCCAGTAGTTATGGATCATATAGCTGATGTATCAGTAGAAATTACATCTAAGGAATTAACTTTAGATAGAGTAGAATTTAATGAAAAAATATTAAATCCTATGATGGAAGCTATTGCTGAAAAAATCAATAAAGAAGGTCTTGAAATGTATAAATATGTTTATAAAACATTAGGTACATCAGGACAAACTCCAGATTCTATTGATATTATAGCAAATGCTAGAGGATTGTTAAATAAAGCTAAAGCTCCAATGAGAAATAGATACGCTGTATGGGATCCAGATGCTGATGTAAAATTCTCTACAATAGATGCTATTTTAAATGCAGAAAAAAGTGGAAGTACAGAAGCATTAAGGGAAGGTTCTATTGGTAGAATCCAAGGATTAGAAAACTTTATGTCTCAACAAGTTGCTGTACATAAAGCAGGAACATTTACAGCAGTTGCAACACCAAAGATAAATGCTAAAGCAACAGTGGGAAGTGAGACAATTGCAATTAAAGGTGGAACAGCAAGTGAAACTTTAGTTGCAGGAGATATATTTAAAGTTGGCAATAATCAATATGTTGTTACAGAAGATGCAACAGCAGAAACTGGTGTAATTACTGCGAAAGTTTATCCAGCAGTTGTTGAAGAAATAGCAGCTGATACAGATGTTATTTTTATTGATAAAACATCAGGAGGACACGTTGCTAACTTAGTATTTAATAAATTAGCATTTGCTTTTGTATCAAGAGCATTAGCATTACCTGTTGATGGTAGAGATTCTTATGTAATTTCTTATAAAGGATTAAACTTAAGAGTTGTTTATGGATATGATATGAATACAAAGAAAAATATGTTATCTGTTGATACTATTTATGGATTTGCACCATTATATCCATCATTAGCAGCAACAGTACTAGGATAATAAAAGGCAGAGAAATCTGCCTTAATTTAATTATTAGGAGGGTAAAATAATGAAATGTCCTAAATGTGGAAAAGAATTTTCGGAACCGATACTTTCATTTCATATTGAAAGATGTAACGGCAATGAGAAAACAGAACCCAAAAAAGAAAATAAAACTCCTAAAAAATAGGAGGGCGTAATATGGAATTATTAGAAAAAGTAAAAGAAAGACTTAATATTACTGATAAAAATCAGGACAAACAAATACAAGGATATATTGACGATATTACAGACAAAATAAAGTCTATTTGCAATAGAATAGATTTACCAAAAGAACTTGAATATTTAGTAATTAGATATGCTATGAACTGTGCTGTATTCTATAAAAATGGATATGGAGAAGGCAAGCAAGTTGTTTCTTCTGCTTCCGATAATGGGCAATCTGTATCCTTTAAGGATGTTGGAGCAATTACAGCAGATGATGTGAATATGGATAAATATATAGATAAAAACAAAGACGAAATATCTATGTATGCATGATAGTGTAAAGTAATCTATGAAAAAATAGAATATGAAAACATTATCCAGAAAAT
>CAKNRV010000050.1 GCA_930991035.1 uncultured Clostridium sp.
GCTTGTAAAACAAGAAATCGAACTTTCTTCATTAGTTCTACAGGAAGATGAAGTTTCTGATGTCAAATGGGCTACTGTTGACGAAATAAGAAATTTAATGAAATCTGGAAAACTAGCTAAAAGCATTGACATCTATTTTGATATGTTTATTGAATTATTAAGTTATCCATTCTAGGTACAATTCTTTGTTCGTGTCAATTTAATTTTTCAGTTGCAAGGATTGGTGATTTTTTATAATATTTTGTTGCATTTTCCTACTAGATAAAAAAGATAAATTGGGGACTATCCCAATTTATCACTTTTCTTCTTCAAATTCTATTGTTACTTTAAACAAGTCTCCATCAAGATAAATGTTAAACTTTCCATCTTGCAATTCAGTTAGGCTTCGTGCAATAGAAAGTCCAAGTCCGCTTCCTTCTGTATTTCTTGATGCTTCTCCTCTTACAAATCTTTGCATTAATTCGTCTGCACTAATATTTAGTTTTTGTTTTGACACATTTTTTAGCTGTATTAATACATTTCCATCTTTCTCTGATATATCAGTATATACCCTAGTACCTTCCATTGCATATTTTGATATGTTCGAATACATATTTTCTAAAACTCTATACATATATCTACTATCTGCTTTTATAAATACATCTTTTTCTGGCAATGTTATTATTTCTTGCAAGTTATGTGCCTTAAATTTATCTTCAAACTCTCCAGATACTTGCTTTATAAGTTCATTTACATTTAACTTTTCTATATTTAATTTTATTGCTCCAGAAGATGCTTTTGATGCTTCAACTAAATCTTCCGTAAGCTTTTTTAGTCTTTGAGATTTACTATCTAAAATGTCTAAATATTCTTTTGCTTTATCACTATTTGTTCCCTCTTTTTTTAGTAAATCTACATAGTTTATAATAGAAGTTAATGGTGTTTTTATGTCGTGTGATACATTTGTTATTAATTCAGTTTTTAGTCTTTCACTTTTTAGTTTTTCGTTAATTGCGTTTGATAAGCCTCCTGCGATATCGTTAATTTCTTTGCCAGTTTCTTGCATTTCGTTACATAGTTCTGTTTCGTCTAAGTATATATCTGTATCTCCTTTATATAATTCGTTTATTGCATTTTTTATTTTTATATAAGATTTTACCCTTTTTGATAAACATACAAATGTAATTCCATAAAGAATCAGTGTAAGTACAACGCCTGGGAATCCATCCGACCACATAATTGCAAAGCAGAATAGGTTTACTACAATAAATACTACAAAATAAAGTATTAAACGTTTTGTTACTTTTACATTTTCCAAAAATTCCTTCGTCTTTTTATAAATCCAATATGCAATAGTTGTTTTTAGAAATGTATGTGTTTTTAATCTTTTTATAACAGTTTCAAAGAAAATAATACAAGCTAAATATATTATTAGAATTCCTACTCCCATTCCAGATATACCTAGCATAAATGTAACTATTGATGAGGCTCCTCCAATACTTAATGTAAATAACGCTCCTACACAACCGATTAATATTGCTATTATTGCTGCTATTTCTATTAAAATTTTGTCATACCAATTTAATTGAATTCCATCTTGTTTTCTTGTTCTTCCTATTCCAATTACAATAACAGGTACTAATGCAACTATTAAAATTATTATAAATGGTATTAAAAATACTAGGTTTTGATTTACTAACGAAATTGTATTATATAATAATCTATCTGTATAAATGCTGTCTACATATTCCAATTCTCCTAGCAAAGAAGTATAGATTGTATAATTATTAGTAGTATTTTCTTGTGCTGTGTTTTGATTTTCTGATGTAGTTTCTTGCAAATTTGCAGTGCTACTTTCTTCTTGTACGATTCCAATGGTTTCTAGCCTATCTTGCTTTAATCCACTATCTATATATTCAATATTTTCTTCACTTAGTTTATCAATTGTTGTTTGTATGTTTCCGTTTTCGTATATCCAATTCTCTTGATTTTGCATTATTTTATTTTTAATATTTTCCAGAGTACTAGTATCAATAGAATAACTTAAGTTAGTATATGCTATTTTTGTATCATTATCTATTACTAACCACATAACATTGCTTCCACGATAATCTGTATAATAGTTTATACTTTTTACTTCGTCATCATTTTCTATCGTTTCTGTATGAGTATAGTAATAGTTATATACATCTGAAGTAGAATTATCTTTTAGCTCTCCAACTGTTGTTAAGCTTCCAAAGATTTCACTTGCATAATCTTCTGCAAAAGTATTGGTATCATAAAATTCCATTCCTGCCTTTATTGCTTCCCTTTCAAGCGGATATGACAAACCAAATATTAGTAAAAACAATATTGCAACTAAGATAGGAAATATAACATAAGCAACATTTTTTAGTACTCTTGGTATACACACTTTTTTCTCCATCTGCATTCTCCTTTCTAAGTTATATATTATTACAAATAATTCTAACCTTTAGTCCAACTTCTCTATTTTATATCCAATCCCCCAAATAACTTTTAAATATTTAGGCTCTCTTGGATTTATCTCTATTTTTTCTCTTATGTGTCTAATATGTACTGCTATTATATTTTCTGCTCCATAGCTTTCCTCTTCCCATACGTTTTCATATATTTGCTCTATTGAGTATACTATTCCCTTATTTTTTGTTAAAAACTTTAAAATATTATACTCAGTTGGGGTTAATTTTACTTCTTTTCCATCAACCTCTACTGTTTTTGTTGAATCATTTATTATTAGATCACCAGACTTATATATATTGCTGTCTTCTGTTTTCTTTACCATAGACCCCAAACTAGTATATCTTCTTATTTGAGAATTTACTCTTGCGATTAATTCTAATGGATTAAATGGTTTAGTCACATAGTCATCTGCTCCGTTATTTAATCCTGCAATCTTATCATAGTCTTCTGATTTTGCAGATAGCATTATAATTGGAATTGATTTATCCTTTCTAATAATATTTGCTGTTTCAATTCCATCTAGCTTTGGCATCATAATGTCCAAAATGATTAACTGAATATCGTCATTTTTCTTTAAAATATCTAAAGCCTCTACTCCATTATAAGCTTTTAGAATGTTATACCCCTCCTTGCTTAAATATATTTCAATTGCTTTTACTATTTCTTTGTCGTCATCACAAACTAGTATGTTATACATAAATTCACATCCCTTTCTGCATTTTATGAATAAAAAGTTATTTTCTTAATTTTTTAAATTTACTACTTTAATAGTATACCATATTTTTATTAAGAAAAAAGTTGTTATTTATTAAAATTTTATTAAGTTGTGTCGTATGTATCATTGTATTTAGCTGATTTTTCTTTTTCTCTGTCGTGTTTCGTCGTATTTTGGGTTAATTCCAAAAGTAAATTCTAGTTCAAAATCCAAGACTAAATGCCAGATTTAGAAGGAAATGTCAAAATATGGAATAAGAAAAACACACCTAAAATTTTAAAAAGCAAGTGGATTTTTAGTTTGTCCAAGACTAAATTCCACTTTTTGTTGCTTTATCTAATATACTTTTTACTATTTTTTCTTGTTTATTAAATATGGTTTTAGTATAATATCATCAGGTTGGATTTTTGAAAAGCCTAATTTTTTCATTACATCCATACCTAGATATATACTGGCCATATCATACGGTATAGCAAAGTTTAAAACTTCACGTGCTGTACTATTGATATGGCTCATCATTAAATCAATATCAGATTGAGTATAGTTGTCCATAGAAGTACCCTTAGGGATAATATATCTAATATACTCATGATTCTTTTCTACTTTAGCCTTTTGGTCAGAACGGTTAGCATCACAGTAGAAGATCCAGCATTTTTTACTGCCATCTATACTGGTTTCAAGTTCATCAGGTCTTTGAAATTCTCCACCATTATCAGTCAAAATACATTTAAAAACACGTTTAAATAATTCTGTACCAATGATTTTCTCAATATTATCAAGTTCTTTCTTCACAGCTTCACTAGTTTTATTTGGGAGTAATCTTGCTATCATAAAATTAAAATTTCTAAATATCATTGTTAGCAAAACTTTTCCACCTTTAATTCCTTCAACAGTATCCATCTCAACGACATTAATGTTTGGATTATCTGCTAAAAACTTTTGAAAGTCTTCATAAGTTCTGCCAATTCTACAACTGTAATCTTTTTTAGTTTTGTTATGATTTTTATTACGAACCTTATACTTTACTCTTCGAGGTAAATCAATATTTTTAACGGAAAGTAATCCACAATCTATGTAGTTGTACAAGCAATTTATTGAACAAGGAATTTCATTTCTATGATTTCGATAAATGAATTTGATAGATTGTCCTTGTTTTATTAAAGGAGAAATTAATTCATCGAGTTTTTTTAAAACATCTTCTGTAATATTAATTCCTTGCCTACTGGAAACAAGTAGGCTTTCGTATTTTTCCTGAGCTTTACTTGCAAGATATACATATTTAATTTTTCTACATTGTTGATAACAATTACAGGCATTACAAACATAAGGTGGTTTTAACAATTTTGCACATAAATCTAATTCATATTGTGAACAAATGCTATTACATTTTGCACAGCGTCTACACTCGCTATGGCAATTAGAACTACATAAATTTTTAATGGTACAAGAATTTTTATTCTTACAGTAATTATTTCTGTTATTGAAGTTAGAAGGAAAATGTTCAGTTCTATATTTCTTTACTTCTTTAGAAATTGTAGTAGGATCTTTCTGAATATTATCAGCAATTTGATAAAATTTAAAACCAGCTTTTAGGAGTTTTTCAATATCCTCTCGATTAAGCAAAGTTAAATGTTTTTGATAGTGTTTATTATGTTTATTAGTCATGATATTCACCACCGTTCAAAGCATCATACAATTTTATTTCAAGTTCATATATGTAATGCTCAATTGTTTGAATATCCTCCTCTGTGCATAATGCGTAATCAATTAAATCATCTAAGTAAGCACTATATTTTCCTACTTTTAATTTTTTAAAAAATTTTAGCATTTCTCTTGTATGACATAGCATATCATTGATAATTATCTTTATTTCTTCATCTATCATTTTTTACCTCTTTTCTTTAGATAAAGCAACAAGACAATTATACATTAATATTCCAAGACTAAATTCCACTTTTTCAGAACTGGAATTTACTTTTGTACTAATTTAATTTTGTCCAAAACTAACGTCCAGATTGCTGGAATTTCATTCCAAGACTAAATTCCACTTCTAGGACAAATCTGGAATTTACTTTTAAACTTAAAGTCGTCGTATTTTGTCGAAAAGTTTTACTTGAACAAATTTAATTTATATGTTATACTTTTGTTACTTATATTTCGAAAGGTGGTGATACAAATGGACCAGTCAGAAATGCTATCACTTATTATAACAAAGTTGAATTCTATGGATAATAAGATTGATACAAAATTCGAAAGTTTGAATGCTAAGATAGAACAAGTGAATAAATCTCTTAATGACAAAATTGATACTGTATTTAATGTTCTAAATGCTAGAATCGACGAGGTTGAGATTAAACTTAACAAGAGAATCGATGAAGTTGAAGCTAAACTTAGCAAAAGAATCGACGAGGTTGAGGCTAATCTTAACAAGAGAATCGACGAGGTTGAAGCTAAACTTAGCGAAAGAATTGATGCTCTAGAAATTAGACTTGACGAAGTTGAGGCTAGACTTGATAAAAAGATCGATGCAGTAGAAATTAATCTTAGCAAGAGAATTGACGAGGTCGAGGCTAGACTTGATAAGAGAATCGACGAGGTTGAAGAGAATCTTAATAAGAAAATTGATGGTGCTGTTGAATCTTTGACAATAAGAATGGATTGCAGAATCGATGAAGCTTCTGATGCTCTTGTTTATAGAATAGAAATGTCTCATAAAAGTCTTTTAGATTCATTTAAAACTTTAGAGTCTTACACAAAGAGCAATTTTGCCGAGCTACATAGTTCGAGTCTTTAGACTTTTCGTTTAAAACAAAAGGGGCTTGCAAATGTAATTAGTTTTCTAATTATATCTGCAAGCCTCTTTTGTTTTTATATTATATCATTAAAATAATTGTTTTTGGCTTCTAATTATTTATAAAATATTTATCAGTATTTATCAAATTCTTTGACTTGAAATTTTATATTGTCTTACAAGTTTATATTTTATTTAGCTTTTCTATCATTTAATTCGTTTTTTATCTTTTTCTGTTTTCTCATTGTTTTTAAATTCAATATAATCACAAATTAGTAATTTTAACACTGCAATAATTGGTACTGATAAAAACATTCCCCAAAATCCAAAATATGCTTCACCAACTGAAACAGCAAATATTACAAGTAATGGACTAATTTTTAAAGAATTACCTAATATTTTTGGATTAATAATATTTGCATCAATTTGTTGAAGAATTGTAACAACTATAACCATTAATACTGCCTGCCATAAACCTCCTGTAAGCAATGTTATTAATGCTGCAATTATAACTGCTATAATTGCTCCAAAGTATGGTATAAGGTTAAAAATACCAATCATAAATCCCAATAGAACTGCATATTTTACACCCATAATTGACATTGCAATTGATGTAATTATTCCAATAATTATTCCGTCTAATAGCTGTCCTGCCAAAAAATTGAAAAATATGTTATTTGTTCTGTCAAAATATTTTCCTAAATTTCTATATGTTCTTTCTTTAAATACTGCTCTACAAAATTTCTTTATAAATTCTAATATTTGTTTTCTTTGAAGTAATAAATAAACTGAAACTATTATAGCCACAAAGAAATCTAATACTTTTCCAGCTACACTAATTACTCCTTTTGCATAATCTGCTAGTCTATCCAAATTAAAATATTGTTTTAAATCGATATTTTTTACACTATTTACAACATCAAGCACTACTTCATTTTTTAATATAGAATCTTCTGGAAGACTGTTAATATTATTAACCAATGAATTGTAATAGCCTTGAATATTATTTACCAAGTCAATTATACTACTTGAAAGTATCGGTAGCAAATATATAAAAGAGATTATAAGCACAACTATAACTATCAAATATACAGTAAAAATTGAAAGTCCTCTTGCTCTCTTTTTTATAAATTTTACCTTACTACATTTTTTATAGATTCCCTCTATTTTTCTTGATGGTATATATAGTAAATACGCAATCAGTAGTCCTATTATAAATGGCATTAGAACATCTAAAAAGTTTTTAATCCAATTTCCTATACCAGAAAAATTATCTATAATTTTGTATACTATAATTACAGCTACTGCAAACAAAAACCAGTAAAACCACTTGGTAATTTTTTTCTTGTTATTTTCCATTAAGCCTCCTTCTTTATTTTCTTATCGGAGTTATTTTTCCAATTTTATAGTGATATGATTTTTCTCTTATAATCCTATTATATATAATGTAACTACTCTAATAAATTATAATTTTAAATCAAGCCCTACTGGGCAATGGTCGCTTCCCATTACGTCAGAGAAAATATAACTCTCTTGTATTTTATCTTTTAATGAATTAGAAACTATAAAGTAATCTATTCTCCAACCAGCATTTTTCTCTCTTGCGTGGAACATATATGACCACCACGAATAGCAGTCTGTTTTATCTGGATATAAATATCTAAAAGTATCAGTAAAACCAGCATTAAGTAACTCTGTCATTTTATTTCTTTCTTCGTCTGTAAATCCAGCATTTTTTCTATTTGTTTTTGGATTTTTAAGATCAATTTCCTCGTGTGCTACATTTAAATCGCCACACATAACTACTGGCTTTATTGTATTTAATTGTATTAAATATTTCCTAATCTCATCTTCCCATATCATTCTATAATCCAATCTTTCAAGTTCTCTTTTAGAGTTAGGAGTATAGCAATTCACTAAATAAAAATTGTCAAATTCTAATGTTATTATTCTACCTTCTTTGTCGTGCTCTGGCACTCCTATCCCATAAGTAACATTTAATGGCTTTACTTTTGAAAAAACAGCTGTACCAGAATATCCTTTTTTCTCAGCACTATTCCAATATGTATTATATTCTTTAAAAATTTCATTTATGTTATTATCAATTTGTTCTTCCTGCATTTTAGTTTCTTGAATACAAAAAACATCTGCATCTATATTATTAAAAAAATCTTTGAATCCCTTATTTATTACTGCTCTTAGTCCATTTACATTCCACGAAATTAATTTCATTTTATTTCTTGTATGATATATTTAATAACTTAAATAACCATACACTCCTTTCTTC
>CAKNRV010000051.1 GCA_930991035.1 uncultured Clostridium sp.
AAAGGAGTGTCCCAAACGTTCAAAAACTTAAACAAAAAGGAGTGTCCCAAACGTTCAAAAACTTAAACAAAAAGGAGTGTCCCAAACGTTTAAGTTTAAGGCAAGAGTCTTTCCACTTCTTTAGCGGTTAAATATCTCCACTCTCCTAGCTTTAAATTCTTTACACTGATATTGCCTATTTTGCTTCTATGCAATGCTAATACTTTTCTTTCTATTGCACTGCACATTTTTCTTACCTCTCTATTTTTTCCTTCGTGGATTGTTATTTCTATTCTTGATATATCTTTTTCTTCGTCTGTCTTAAGTATTTTTACTTTTGCCTTGCCTGTTGTAAATATTTTGCCATCTGTCTCAATCTCTACTCCTTTTTCTAGCTTTTCTACTTCTTCTCTTGTAATAATACCTTTTAAAGTTACATTGTATGTTTTTTCTATCTCGTATTTTGGGTGTGTTACTTTGTATATAAAGTCTCCATCATTTGTAAGTATAAGCGCTCCTGAAGTATACATATCTAGCCTTCCTACTGGAAGTACTTTTTCTTTTACCTTTACCAAGTCTAATACTGTATCTCTATCAAATTGGTCTTTTGTAGTAGTAACATACCCTATTGGCTTATTCAAAAGTATATAAACTTTTTTCTCTACTTTTCCTACTTTATTGTCTTTAAATATTACCTCGTCTTTTAAAGGATCTACTTTTGTTCCAAGTTCCGTAACAACCTTTCCATTTACTTTTACATCTCCTGCCAAAATATGTTCTTCTGCCTTTCTTCTTGAACATACTCCATTATTAGCAAGGAACTTTTGCAATCTAATTTCTTCCACTGACTCTCTCCTTTTTTCAATTTTCATACACTCATTTTGTACAAAAGATTAAATTTACGACGTACGTATTTCTTCAATTGAAGATAATTTATCTAACACATCCTCAAAATATTTTGGAAGTGGTGCTTCTAAATGCATTTGCTCACCTGTTATAGGATGCTTAAAGTCTAAGCTCTTTGCGTGTAGCATTTGTCCCTCTACCCCAAATTCATTCTTTCCGCTTGAATATACCATATCTCCAACCACAGGATGCCCTATTTCTGCCATATGTACTCTTATTTGGTGTGTTCTTCCCGTGTCTATTTTTACTTCTAACAATGTATAACTTGGGTATCTTTTTAATACTTTAAAATGTGTTACTGCCTCTTTTCCATCTTTTCTGACTGCCATCTTTTTTCTATCTTTGGTGCTTCTTCCTATTGGCATATCAATTGTTGCTTCATTTTCTGCTACAACGCCTTTTACTAATGCTATGTAAATTTTCCTTACTTCTCTATTTTTTATTTGCTCACTCATAAGCCTATGCGCCTTGTCATTTTTTGCAACTATTAACAATCCGGATGTATCTTTGTCAAGGCGGTGCACTATTCCTGGTCTTAGCTCTCCTCCAATTCCAGATAATCCGTCTTTGCAGATTGCCATTATTGCGTTTACCAAAGTTCCATCTGGATTTCCATCTGCTGGATGCACCACTAGTCCTTTTGGCTTATTTACAACTATTATATCGTTATCTTGGTATATAATGTCTATTGGTATATTTTCCGGCTTTATATTGGCTTCTCGCGCCTCAGGGACGTTAATATGTATAACGTCCCCTTCTTGCACTTTATATGACATTTTCTTTATTGAATTATTTACTAATATATCTCCACTATCAATTAGTTTTTGTATGTTACTTCTAGATAAATCACTTTGTTTGCTTGCTATATATGCATCCAAACGCACATTTTCAGAATTTTCTACCTTTATTTCCACAATTTGTTCTCAATCCTCTCAAAACTTTTTGTACACATTATCTCAGTGTTTTTCGATTTTCGTGCACAATAATGTTTGTATTATTACATTATTCTTCGTCAGTCACTCTTTCGTACAACACAAAATAGTCGTCAGAGTATAACTCTTTGTAATGTTCTTTATCTCTTGATAAAAACATATTAAGTCTTGTGTTATCTTTTATCAAAACGTGTGTTATTCCATATTCTTCAAACTTATTCTCGTAGTAAGTTGATAAATTTGCTATGTTTAAATAGTCAGAGAATATATCTCTTCCCTCATATTCTCCTTCTTCGTTCTTTGTACCATTAAATTCTGGTGTATACAAATCCGCCCTAGAATCTATAAATACTGGAATTCCTCTAAATAGCAAGTAACTACCATAGTTATATTCATTGTATAATCTTATATTTTCCAAATTCAAGTTTTCTAAAATATAATCACTAGCCTCTTCTGGATAAGAACTTTTATCTACATAAGGATGATTTATCTTTCCTCTAAGAATTGTAATACATAACAAAATTCCTAATAAAATTGTTATAATTTTACCCCAGATAGTAGTTATTGCATTAACTGCCTGCTCGGTTCCATCTTTATCATACTTATCAATCAATGCCACTAGTAATTTAGCAAATATAAATGCACCAACAATATCAAACATTGACACTTGACGTCTTGACATAAATGACATTAACACTAATCCTGCTAGCATAAATAAGTCACATAATTTTATCTTTGTATCTGTAAATATTAAAATCAATAAGAATAGTACTAGAACAGTTAATGTTTTTAAGTCATTAATTAATGTTAGTGGCAAATGTTCACTTATATTGTCCATTGTATTGCCTTGCATAGTTTTTATTAAATATGTGTAAGGAGTCGTTCCAAGTGGTGTTAGCAAACCTGTAAAAATACAAATTATCATAATAATTATTAGATATTTTACGTTATCTTTTTTGGTTAATACAATTTTATATGGATTGTTTCTTCTCTTTTCACGTTTAGCAATGGCATTATCCCATTTAGTTTGTAGATTATCTATTTTTTCAGTTAATTTATTTATTTTTTCTTCTGACGCATTCTTTAGAGTTAATTTCTTTAATTTGTTTTTATTGTGTTTTATGCTTACTTTAAAGTATATATCTGAACTTGAAATAAGAGCTATTATATACTCTGCAATATATGGTAAATACAAAACAAAGTAGAAAGGCCATACTGCTAAATGCACATTTGCAATTATTATTGGAATTATTATTAAGCCTATTGCATATCTTAATTTTTTAGTTTCTATAAATTTTTCTATAAATAATACTGTTAGTACAAATAATATATATGTTACTAGCTGTGCTCTTGCTGTTATAAAAGATTTCAAAAGGAACATTACACCTAAAGTTACTGCAAATGAAATTATTGGATTTTTACAAATCTTATTAAGCGCCACATATAGCACAATTCCGAGTACCACTGCTAAAATTGCGGTAGCAATATATATAGTTGCAAATCCGCCTATACCTATATTTTCACCTAATTGATATACCAAATAAGTTCCTACATCATAAGCCCAATGAGGATATGTGTATGGCAAATCTTCGTGCCAAGAAAATGGATCCTGCATATCAATTCCATTTTCTAAAATATGTTCACCAATTGCAATAGTATAATATGTATCATTCTGCAATGTCTTTGGTGTTAGTGCAAAGCAAAACAATATTATTACAAATATTGCGAGCACGTGAAATTTAACTTTGTTTTTTTTGTATTTGTTTGTCCTAATTATTTCTTGACTTTCAATTTTTTCGTTATTTAAATTATTTTCAATGTTGTTCTCCATTTTCTTTCTTCCTTATATCTATATTTGCAATCTTTTTTAGTTTTAATATACATTATTAAATGATTGCATAACAAATTTAATGTATATGTTGCTAAATACAAAACTCTGCATAAATAGCACTATGGTCTGATTTATTATTTGAATCCACTGTCTCGTATTTTTTAAGTTCAATATTCTTAGAATAGAATATTGTGTCAATACAGCCTTGTCCTAATGAAGAAAACCAGGTATCTTCCATATTAGGCAACCTTTTTAATTTTTTAGATAATATTTCATATTCCTCATAAGTATCACTTTTTTCAAAAGTATATCTGCCTTTTCCAAGCCTTGTTACTCCTACATTAAAGTCTCCACCCACAATAATTATTTCGTTTTTATCTATTTTGCTAATTATTCTATTTAGCTCTTTGCAAGCTAAAATTCTTTCGTCATAGTACGTAGACAAATGCACAGAAAAAAGATTTATTTTAGTTGTTCCAAGTGAAATTCTGTTACACAAAATACCTCGTTGTTCGTGTTTTAAATCAGTAAGTGGCATTAAATAATTTACAGAAAAGCCAATTGGAAATCTACTTATTATTCCATCTCCATAATACCCATCTTCTAAAGTAATATTGCTTTCCATAGAGCAATATGGTAAAAATATCTTTTTACTAAATTCTCGTATTTGATTTTTTTCTCCTGCCCTTTTCGTATACATATCTATTTCCTGCAAAAATACAATATCTGGTTTGTACTCATATATAAGCTGCGCTTGCCTATCTATATCTATAATCCCATCTAATCCTTTACCGTGAGCTATGTTGAATGTAACAATTTTTATTATCATTTTACCATCTCCCAGTTTGTTTTTTATTTTACTTTGTCCCTATTTTGTACTTTTCTTGTTTTACACTGTTTTTACATTTTACGAGTTATTTTATAATTTATATTATAATGTTATTTTTCGTTCCCATTATACCAAAAAAGGACTTTGAAATAAAGTCCTTTTTTTAAATTATTAATGTTTTTATAAAACATTCTTTTAAATTATCCTTTTATTTGTTTTGCAACTTCTTCAGCAAAGTTTTCTTCTTTTTTCTCTAATCCTTCACCTTTCTCAAATCTTGCAAATCTTATAATTTTTGCACCCTTATTTGCAACTAATTTTCCAACTGTTGTATCTGGGTCTTTTACAAATTCTTGCTCTACCAAGCATATTTCGCTATAAAATTTACCAAGTCTACCTTGTACAACTTTTTCTGCAATTGCTTCTGGCTTTCCTTCATTCATAGCTTGTGCTTTTAAAATTTCCATTTCTTTAGTCAGTCTTTCAGCTGGAACTGAATCTCTATCTAAAAATTCTGGTCTAGCAGCAGCTATTTGTAAGCAAATATCTTTTGCTAGTTCTGGTGTTCCATTTTCAAGTTCTACTAAAACTGCTATTTTTCCATCTCCGTGGATATAGCTTTGTAATAGGTTATTTGTCTCAAATCTTTCGAATCTTCTTATTGACATATTTTCACCTATTGTAGCTATTTTATTTGTTAATACTTCACTAACTGTTTTATCTGGTTCTGTAATTGATTTTTGGTTTAGTAAAGCTTCTACATCTGCTGGATTTTCTTTTGCTATTTGTTTTGCAACATCTGTTACAAAGTTTCTAAATTCTTCATTCTTAGCAACGAAATCTGTTTCTGCATTTACTTCTACTACCACACCAACTTTTCCATCTTCTGAAATATATGTTTCAACTAAACCTTCTGCTGCAATTCTTCCTGATTTTTTAGCTGCTTTTGCAATTCCTCTTTCACGTAAAAGTTCAATTGCTTTTTCTTCATCTCCGTTAGTTTCTGTTAAAACCTTTTTGCAGTCCATCATTCCTGCACCTGTTTTTTCTCTTAACTCTTTAACTTGACTTGCTGTAATCATATAAAATATCCTCCTTTATATATTTTTTATATTGTAATTTATTTAAGTATAGTTCATAAATCTATTCCGTCTTTATGGTGAACATCTTTTGTATTCTTCAAATATTCGAATAACAAATATGTTTCCCACGCAGAACTACTTTATTTTCTATTCTCTTATATAAATAAAAGGAGATAGAGCAGATAAAAGCTCTCCTCCTTTTTATTTTCTCATACTTGTTTTTATAAACTATAAATTAATTTATCTAATTACATTATCTAATGATTTAGACAATTATTCTTCAACCTTTTCATTCTCTTCTTTTTCTTCTTCAGAAGCTACTACTTCTTCAATGCTCTCTGGTGCTGTTTCTTCTGCTTCTTCTGCCATTTCGCTTTCTACTGCTTCCATAGACTCACCTTGTCTACCTTCTATAACTGCATTTGCCATACAATCTGCAATTAAAGCAACTGCTCTTATAGCATCGTCATTTCCTGGTATAGCATAGTCAACATCTTCTGGGTTACAGTTTGTATCAACTAGACCTATAACTGGAATTCCTAATTTTCTAGCTTCTAAGATTCCTATTCTTTCTTTTTTAGGATCAACTATAAACATTACACCTGGAAGTTCTTTCATATCTTTAATTCCTCCAAGGTTCTTTTCTAGTTTTTCCATTTCTTTCTTTAATAGGATAACTTCTTTTTTAGGTAAAACATCAAATGTTCCATCTTCTTGCATTTTTTCTAATTCTTCTAATCTGTCAATTCTTTTTCTAATTGTTGTAAAGTTTGTTAGAGTTCCACCTAACCATCTTTGATTAACATAGTACATACCGCATTTTTCTGCAGCTTCTTTTACGCACTCTTGTGCTTGTTTTTTAGTTCCAACAAATAGAACTGTTTTTCCTTCCTCTGCTTGCTCTTTTAAGAAAGCATAAGCTTCATCTAATTTCTTAGATGTTTTTTGTAAATCGATAATGTGGATACCATTTCTAGCTTGGAATATGTATTCAGCCATTTTAGGATCCCATCTTCTTGTTTGATGTCCAAAGTGAACACCTGCTTCTAGTAATTGTTTCATTGCAACTACTGCCATTTTTAATTCCTCCCTTTTTTGTTTTTACCTCCACTAAGCATAAACATTTAAAAAGACTTGCTTTATATAAGAATTTTTTACACATTTACAGCATTTGCAAATATGTATAGCCATATATTTTAAGTAGTTTTCTTATACATAAACAAGCACTCCTCTTTAAACTAGCTTGTGTGTGTATTTTTAACGTATTCTATTGTACCATAAAATGGAAGCAATATCAAGGGTTTTTGAGAAATATTTTTTCATTATTTTTCATATTTGTCTTTAACACACAAAAAGGACAGGCTGTTTTCTACTTTTGCTAAACAGTCTATCCTTTTATTTTTTATATATATTTTTTTATTATCTATTACAACAAATGAATCAACTTTTTCTAAATTGATTGCATCATAAATTGTAAAACCATTTTTTAATGCCTCTCTACAGCGCCAACGATTTTAATCATTTTTGTAACTTTCTCCTTTGCATTTTCCTTGTTTTATTTTTGCTTTATTTCAGCTTAAGTTTGTTCTATGTTTATTGTTTTGTTTCACTACTTTCCTTATTATACACTATATTTCTTATTTTGCAATAAAATTTTTTCATTTTTATTTATTTTTTTATTCTGTTGTGGTACAATACTTGTATCCTGAGTTTGACAGTAAAATAATGGAAATACGTACTTCAAACAGTTGATATAACT
>CAKNRV010000052.1 GCA_930991035.1 uncultured Clostridium sp.
AGTCCCGCAGGATTTTAAGTCCTGTGCGTCTGCCAGTTCCGCCACATCTGCATTTGTTTGAACTGACAAGAATTATTGTACTACTTTTTAATGCTATTTGTCAATACTTCTAAACAATTTTTTTCGAAAAATTATCATAAATTTTAATAAAATGTATTATATTTTTTTACACCACATAACCACATTTGTACGAACATAAGTGGTTATGTGGCTTTGCTCTTATTCTTATTTCTATTCTTCTACTTTTACAAATGCACTTTTTGGTACACCACATAATGGGCAAACCCAAGTGTCTGGTAAATCTTCAAATTTTACTTCTTCTACTGCATCGTCATATATATATCCGCAAGCTACGCATTTATATTTATTCATTTTCATTCCTCCTTCAATATTTATATGGTAATTTATTTAAAAAGATATAGGAAACCCTATATCTTATATGAATTCATATATTTATATAAATCTTGAATTATTTTTTATTTACTAATTCTTTTAATGCTTTTCCTGCTTTAAATACAGGTGATTTAGAAGCTGGTATTTTAATTTCTTCTTTAGTTTGTGGGTTTCTACCTTTTCTAGCAGCTCTTTTTCTTACTTCGAAAGATCCAAATCCAACTAATTGAACTTTATCTCCTTTAACTAATGCTTCTGTTACAACATCTATGAAAGCGTTTAATGTTGCTTCTGCATCTTTTTTTGTTTCTCCTGTTTTAGCTGCGATAGCTGCGATTAATTCTGATTTGTTCATTTTAATTACCTCCTATAAGTTTTAGTATGTAGACTCTAAACGCTATCTACTATTATCAATATTCTCCAAAGTTCACTAAAATCCTTCTTTTTTTTATTATTTTTTGCATTTTATTGCATTTTTTAGTCTTTGTATATTCTTAGTTTCTTTAATATATTGTAAATTTTTTCTCCATTTGGAATCAACATTATTTCATTTTTTGAAAATACTCTCAATATTAAAAGTAGAATCACATAAACTATTGCAGAAATTGTAATTGTGATTATTATACACAAATTTTCAGAAAATATACTTAAAAACTTATTATAGCAAAATATCATAACTATTGTTGTCATTGCTGTTGCGATTAATGGCTTTATAATATTTTTTATGCCAAATTCTATTTTTAAATTTTTCTTTAATATGTGTATAGATATAAAATATGATACTATGTGATATATAACTGTCGCAGTTGCGGCTCCAGCTGTTCCGCCCAATATAAATGTCGAAGGATTAATTGGAACTAATATATTGTTTAAAACCAATTTTATTATTAATCCTATAATTGTACATAATGCTGGTAATACTGTTTTTCCTAATCCCAATAGTACAGAATTTATATTCTGATTAAGCATTAAAAAGGTTATTGATATTGAACTTATCTGTAGTAAAAATGCTCCTGATGGTTGGTTCGGAAACAAAAATCTTAATATTGGAGCTGCTAAAACTATCATTCCTACCGTGCAAGGCAAACCTATAAGTACTGATACCAACATTGAAAATTCTATTTTTTTCTTTGCCCTTTCATAATTTCCATTTGCTTTTGCTGAGGATACTACTGGAATTAGCGTACTAGTAAAAGCTGCATTAAATGACAGAGGAAACGAGACCAAAGTATCAACTTTTCCACTTAATATACCATATTGCAATATTGCTTCCGTATCTGTCATAAAGTTTTTAAGTCCTCTTACTATTGTCATAGAGTCTATATTTTTATTTATTCCTCCTAAGATAGGTGATATTGACATTGGTAATGATACACATAATATTTCTTTTATAGTTTGCCTAATACCTTTATATTTGTAATTTACACTATTTTTAATTTCAACTGCTATATCTCTCTTTACACTTTTATAGTATCTGTATAAATATGCAAAGCACGTGATTTCTGAAATAGTGCTTGCCATTGCTGCTCCTGCTGCCATTACTTTTGTATCTAGTCCTGTTGTTTGTGCTATAAACTCAATCAAAGCAATAGTAAGTATTGTTCTAAAAATCTGCTCAATTGTTTGTGAATTCGCACCCACATTTAGATTTTCTCTTCCATTAAAATATCCTTTTATTATTGCTGATATTGATGTAAAAAATATTGCTGGAGATAGTGCTAGCAAACTCAATTCTGCTTCTGGTATTTGTATCCATTCGTATGCAATTTTGTGTGCAAATGTAAACAGTATAACAGATAGTAAAAATCCAATAATTCCAAAAAATAATATAGCAATTTTAAAAACTTTTTGAGCTCCCTTTGTATCACCTATTGCCAGTCTTTCCGAAATAAGTTTAGATACTGCATTTGGTATTCCAATTGAAGATATGGTAAGGAACAATGCATATACTTGAAATGCACTAGAGTATATAGCATTTCCTTCATCGCCAAATCCCGTCTTATTTGTTAAATATATTTTGTTTATTACACCTAATATTTTTATAAAAATATGTGCAAACAACAAAATTGCTATATTTTTTAAGAAACTGGTCTTTTTTAATTTTCTAGTTTTATAACTTGTATTTTTCATAATAAATAGTATTCAGTATGTTTTGTTGCTATGCGCAATATTTTTAGGTATTTTTTTACAAAAACTATTGTAATTTTTGCGATTTTATAAGATAATATATATGTAGCATTTTATTTTGAAAGTGGTGAAATAATTGAAATACATAGATAAGTTTCTTAAATTTTTAAAAACAGATAGAAACACTTTTGTAACATATATTTTAACATTAATTTCTGCCTATATAATAGTAGATAGATTAGTTGAATTAATGTTTATGATTTTTACAGGGGTTTCCTACTCATATTGGGGACCTATTGAATATACATTAGCATTTGCAGCAATTGTTTTTGCATTCTATTTCTCGTTTCCTTCAAAGTTTGTAAAAGCTGATGTTGATAAACTGAGATTTTTTAATACTTATGTAATTTGTTTATACATACTGATTGTATCATTTGCAGTTCAAGGATTAAACTCTTTGGCTTGGACATTTATTTTATCAGTACCAAATTATGCAGAAATAGTTAGTGAATACTCTAATTTATTTAGACCTGCTTTTACGGCTATTTCGCTATATATACCACTAGTATCTTTCTATAAGGTATTTAAATGGTTGACATTTACAATTAATGACACAAAAGATTTAAAGGACTCAATTTTTGATTATGGCGGAATTAGCTTGTCTGGTAAGTCAAAAGATACTGGGAAATATTCGTGTGAAGTATTTTTATGTAATGACTCTGAATCTGGTGAACCAGTTATTATTCCAGAAAGCAAAAGATTAGAATCTTTCTTAGTTGTTGGTGTATCTGGCTCTGGAAAAACTACAATGATTTACGAACCTCTTATTGCAAGAGATTTAGATAGAAAATTCTTTTTCAAAGAAATATCAAAGGAAATGGGATTTACTGCATTAAAAACAGGTATTGCAACACTAAATTGTCCTTATGATAATAACTACTTAAATACACATTTTACATTAGATATGCTTACACCAGTACCTGAAAAGCAAGATTTATACAATTCATATATGAAGAAAATGATTTTAAGTACATCTAATGGCAAATATGTTTACAGAAATTTTGGATTAACATACTTGTCTGCTGAATATGACTCAATTGAAACAATTTTAAAAGTAGCAAAAAATTATCAAATTGATGTTAATTTAATTGACCCAAACAATTCAGACTCACCAGGTATGAACCCATTTGTATACAAAGACCCAATTAAAACTGGTATTGCAATTTCTTCTGTTTTAAAAGGATTGTATGCAAATAGTAGACCAGATTTACAACAAGCATTTAGAGAAAATGCATCTATACAAATAATAGAAAACCTTTCTATTTTACTTAAAGAGATGTACCCTAGATTACACGATGGCGATTTGCCAAACCTAGAAGATATGCTTAATATGATGAATGATTTCTCTTTAGTAGAAGAAATGTGTAATGAAATGAAAGCTATTCCAGAGTTAGCTAGCAAATATAAAATATTAATAAAATATTTTGAAAATAGCTTTTATGCAGACGGCAAAGACTTAAATAACACTAAAACATCTATTTTTACAGCATCAGCAGAGCTTGACAATTTACTAAGATATCCTGGGGTAAAAAATATATTATGTAACAGAACAAACAACCTAGAATTTGACAAAGTACTAGAAAATGGTGAAGTCACTCTTTGTTGCACTCGTAGAAGTGATTTAGGAGCAACTGCCCATAAAGGTTTTGGTATATTCTTCTTACTATTAATGCAACAGTCAGTACTTTCTAGACCAGGTAATGATAATACAAGAATTCCACATTTTCTATACATTGACGATTTTCCAGAGTTCTTGTGTAAAGCAATAGAACCAGTATTTACTGTTTACAGAAAATACAAAGTAGGAAATATTTTGTCAGCACAAACGCTTTCACAATTAACTGGCAGTGGAACCAATAAAGAAAACTTTAGAGACGAAATATTGGCAAACTGTGTAAACAAAGCAATATTTGGAAACGCACTACCAGAAGATGTTGAGTGGTGGCAAACAGAATTACAAGATAAAAGAGAATGGTCTTGGGGTAACAGCTATGAAACCGATACAAGTAAAGATAATTATGGTTATGATACAAAATATGGTAGCATAGAATTCAAATGGAAACCAAATTATACCAAAGGCAAAATAATGTCTTTAAAATCAAAACAAATTATATTTAAGATTAAAGATAGTAAAGGAAAAAGCAAAGTTGCTAAAGGTAGTTTGGATTTCTTGGAAGCAAAATATAAAGAACCAAAACATCCAAAAGAATATAATTTTGAAAGATTCCTTAGTGGGGTACATACAAGTCCAGACAAGAACAAATTTGTTTCTAAATTGAGAGGCAATTTTGCGGCAGCAACAAGTAGCAATAATGTAACAAGTACTGATGCTGAAACTGATCCAATACGAACTAGCACAGATTCAAAATACTTTTTAGATAATGATGATGCTATAATATTTGATTTAAATAGGAAAAATGACAATAACTCATAGCCAACTATATACTAAACTCGAAAAGCTAAGATAAATTTGTATCTTAGCTTTTTTTGTTCATACTTATTCAAATTTATTACACATATTCATTCATATGCGCACATTCCACATCAATTCAAATGTTGACATAACCGTATTATATGTGATATAATGATATTTGACCTATTTTTTATAATAGTCTCAGCTAATTTTCGAAAGGAGAATTTTTATGCACATTATTGATTTGGAGGAACTCTTCTACGATGAAAATACTGGCATCTATTATGATGCCGAAACCCAGAAGAGTTTCACTTGCGATGTAGATGGTAACATCTACGAAAAAGACAATAAAGGAGGCATAGTTTACTCAAAAAGCTCAGTATCATCAGAAAATGTATAACTGAGAAAAACCAAGATAAGAATTTATCTTGGTTTTTTATTATTAAAAATATCTATTAGTATTTTAAGTCGCTGTATTTTTTGCTTTTGTCATTAATTTCATTTTTACTATTTATTTTATATATTATCCTATATTCCTAATAATTTTACTTCCACATTTTCCATTTTGTACTTTCCATTTTCTAGTTTAAACTCTACTAAAGTCTTGTCCAAAGTCTCTTCATTTTGTCTTAAATCAGTAGAAAAGTACAATTTAATTTTATCTATTTCCACTTTATTCATTACAATTGTTTTAAAATTTTCTGCCATATGTTTTTCGTCTTCGCAAATTATAATAAGTTGTGGCATAGAACTAAATCCAGAATCTCCTGGTACAAAATTATCATAAAAATCTTTATATAGTCTCATTTTATCTACTAATTTATTTTCCCAATCTTCTTCTCTTCTTACTACGTCAAATAAGAACTCTAAAGATTTATTATTTTTTGTAAGTTTTACGCTTCCTCCAGTAGCCTTAAATACCTTCCCTGTTTGCTTTGCTCTAAGTGTTGGCTTTACCGTATATGAATCAAAAGCTTTCACCTTTCTTAAATATGCAATAATTGTTTGATTTCCTGCTAATCTTTTCTTAATCATAGCAACAGGTTTTGTATTATCAGTTGGTTGCCATTTACATTCTATTCCTCTAGAATTTAATAAATATTTTCCCATTTTTTCCAAGCAATATATTCTATAAATTCCTTTTCCATCTTCACCTTTAAAATAATATCTTGTAAGGATTTTAGATTTTATTAATTGATCCAACTTATTATTTAACTTGTCTTGTGAAGCTATTTCTATGTGTTTCCATTCTAGCATTTGAAATAACTGTCTTGATGTAATAAATTCAAATTCATTTACAAGCTCTAATATTTTAAAATGCAAGTCATTTATATGTCCTATGTTTATCTTATGAATTATCTGGTTCATAGAAACATATCCATCTTTTCCATCAAATGTTTTTATTTCTCCTTCTCTTACTGCAAAAGGTGATACTACCGCCTTTATTTGATTATCTTCTACCATAATCTACATCTCCTTTTTTCTAAAAAATGTATTACATTTTTTAAACTCATTACATTTACCATTTTATCACATTTTTTACATTTGTACAATACATATTTTCAAGTTGATGCCTTGAACGTTTGGGACACTCCTAAAAGTTCAAGAACTTGAACAAAAAGGAGTGTC
>CAKNRV010000053.1 GCA_930991035.1 uncultured Clostridium sp.
TATGCCAACGATAGATATTTCTAAGAAAGTGTGACATATGTTTGACAAACCTACAGACGCCATTTTTGAGAATTTTCAATTTTGCTTGACATTTTCCACTTTTTGTTATAAAATATTATAGCATTATATTGAATATGATCGTTTAAGAAGCTTCTCCCCGGTGGCTTATTATACGGTTTCATATATATTAAAATTTAATTATGAAATGGAGGACACATAATACTATGAACAATACAACATATAGTATTAAAAAAAGCGAAATTAAAAGAAATTGGTACATAATTGATGCAGCTGACAAACCTCTAGGAAGAGTTGCTACTGAAGCTGCAAAACTTTTAAGAGGAAAGCATAAACCAACTTATACTCCAAACTTAGACAATGGAGATAATGTTATTATATTAAATGCAAGCAAAGTTGTTTTAACAGGAAAAAAATTAGATCAAAAAGTATACAGAAGTCATTCTGGATATATTGGTGGTATGAAAGAAACTACTGCTAGAGATTTATTAAGAAAAAGTCCTGAGCAAATGATGATGCGTGCTGTAAAAGGTATGCTTCCACATAATAGTTTAGGAAGACAAATGTTAAAAAAATTAAGAGTATATGCTGGAGCAGAGCACGAAAATGCAGCTCAAAAACCACAAGTTTGGAATTTTTAATAATTAAAGGAGGATATTAAAATGCCTAAAGCAAAAACAGATAAAATAATGTTTTATGGTACAGGAAGAAGAAAAAGTTCAATTGCTAGAGTTAGATTAGTAGAAGGCAAAGGAACAATTACTATAAATGGAAAAAATATAGACGAATATCTAGGAACAGATACATTAAAAGTTATTGTTAGACAACCATTAACAACAACTAATACAACTGACAAATATGATGTAATTTGTTCTGTACAAGGTGGAGGATTTACAGGTCAAGCTGGAGCAATCCGTTTAGGTATTGCAAGAGCTTTATTACAAGCAAATAGCGAATATAGACCAGCTCTTAAAGCTGCTGGATTCTTAACAAGAGATCCACGTATGAAAGAAAGAAAAAAATACGGTCTTAAAAAAGCTAGAAAAGCTCCACAATTTAGTAAGAGATAATATATACATATCGGATTACGGTATAACTTGTTATATAGTTAGGACTCCATTATTATTTATAATATGGAGTCCTAACTTATCTTTAGAATATTTGAAATTCTGATACGTATTAACGCAAAATTAATCAAAAACACTTGACAATTTTATAAAAATGTAGTATTCTTATATAGTCAAGTAAAGAAGAAGCAATCCACTTCTCACCTTAACAAATAGGAAAAGGTTAGAATATATAACATTATGCAAACTATAAATTATAGAAACATTTGAAAAATGGAACAGTTTATATGTGTGTATTATGTGGATAACTAGTTATGAAAATTAGTTATAAATGTAAATAAAGTGGATTGATTTGTCTTTGACAGATCAATTTTTTTGTGCCTAGCACATAATAATTTTGGAGGTGTTTTATATAAAACAAGAATTACCTATTAATGAACAAATTAGAGCAAGAGAAGTTCAAGTAATTGATGAACAAGGTGAAAAAAAAGGAACAATGAGACTTAATGATGCTCTAGACTTAGCTTATGAAAAAAAATTGGATTTGGTTTTAGTTGCACCAAATGCTGAGCCACCAGTTTGCAAAATAATGAATTATGGAAAATATAAATTCGAACAAGCAAAAAAAGAAAAAGAAGCTAAGAAGAAACAAAAAGTATTCGAAGTAAAAGAAATCAGAATTACACCAAACATAGAACAACACGACTTTGAATTTAAAGCAAAAAATGCTAGAAGGTTTATAGAAGACGGAAACAAAGTAAAAATAACGGTTAGATTCAGAGGAAGAGAGCTAAACTATGTAAAACTAGGAGAAGATAATTTAAATAAATTTGTAGAAGAATTATCTGACATAGCTAGTCCAGAAAAAAAAGCTGTTCTAGAAGGTAAAAATATGTTTATTATATTGGCAAAAAAGCCAGAAAAATAAATAGTGATATATATTAAAAACAAGAGTATGTATATGTTTACTCAAGTTTTAAACAATATATTACATAATGAAGTCAAAAAATATATTAACAATATATTTATATATAAATAATTGCAAGGAGGAATAAATTATGCCAAAATTAAAAACAAACAAAGCAGCAAAGAAAAGATATTCATATACTGCAACAGGAAAAGTTAAAAGAACAAAATCAAATAGAAGACATCTTTTAGCTAATAAAACACCAAGAGCAAAATCAAGAGGAAAAGTTCAAGATGCTTATGCAGATAAGACTTGCGAAGCAGGTATTAAGAGATTATTACCATATGGAAACTAAATTTTAAGGAAGGTGAATATAAATGGCAAGAGTAAAAACAGCAATAATTACACGTAAAAAACATAAAAAAGTATTAAAAAGAGCAAAAGGATATTATGGTGCAAAGCATTATAGATTTAGAATGGCTAAACAAGCTGTTATGAAATCTGGAATGTATGCTTATGTAGGAAGAAAAGACAAAAAAAGTAATTTCAGAAAATTATGGATAGCAAGAATTAATGCAGCAGCTAGAATGAATGGTTTAACATATAGCAAATTAATAGCTGGATTAAAGAAAGCTAATGTTGTAATTAATAGAAAAATGTTAGCAGAACTTGCTGCAACAGATCCAAAAGCTTTTACAGAAGTTGCAGAATTAGCAAAAAAAGCATAAGGACATAAAATAAAAATGAAAGATAATAGAAAGAAATAAAAAGAAAAAAATTGACAAAAGGATATTCCTATTTGTCAATTTTTTTGCTTGAAAAGCTGAACGATTTGAACGATTGGGACACTCCTTTTTGTTCAAGAACTTGAACATCTGGGACACTCCTAAAAGTTTAAGAACTTGAACAAAAAGGAGTGTCCCAATCGTTCAAGGATAAAAATTATTCGAAATAAATCAATAAAAAATTTTATTTTTTGTATAATTTGCAAATTTTAGGAAATTATATAAATAGAAATTTTTTTATTGGAGGTTGATTTTAATTGGGTATAGAAAAACATTTAAGTATTACTGGAACATCTAGTGTTTCTTGGAAGGATGCAGTTGTGCAAGCTGTTGCTGAAGCAGCTAAAACAATAGACTACTTAACAAGTGTAAGAGTTATTGACCAAAGGGCAAAGATAGATGGAAGAAAATTAATTCAATATTATGTTGATTTAGACATAGCATTTGTTATCGATAGAGATAGAGACTAAAAAGCTGAGCGAAAATAGACGGCAATATGTAGTTTGAAAATAATTTAAACTATATATGCTAAAAAATAGAATAGAAAGGAATTGGTTTTATGAAAGATATTGAAACTAAACAAGAATATTTAGACTATGTAGACAAAAAGTCTCCTAACTCACCAATTTTAAGAAATTGCTTTAATGCCTTTTGGGTAGGTGGATTAATTTGCTCTATTGGACAAATTATATTTGACTTTTGTAAGTTTAAAGGGCTAGAGGATACAGCTTGTTCTGCAATTGTATCTATAACACTAATTGGTATAGCAGCGCTACTGACTGCACTTAATATTTTTAATAAAATTGGAAAATTTGCCGGTGCTGGTTCACTTGTTCCAATTACAGGCTTTGCAAACTCTATTGTTTCTCCTGCAATTGAATATAAATCAGAAGGATATGTAATGGGTGTTGGTGGCAAAATGTTTACGGTAGCAGGTCCAGTTCTTGTATTTGGTATTTCTACATCAGTAGTTGTGGGAATAATTGCTACATTTTTTGTTTAGACATTATAAAATTTAATATCCATAAACTTTATTAACCAGGAAAGGAGAAAAAAATGAGAAAACTGGGTAAACAAACTATTATGTTAGATGCTCCTCCATATATTTTAGAGACATCTTCAATTGTTGGTCCTAAAGAGGCACAAGGACCTCTTGCAAAATATTTTGACCAATGCTTAGAAGACGAATTTTGGGGAGAAAAAACTTGGGAAAAGGCAGAAAGTAAAATAATTAAAGAAAATGTTAATTCTGTAATTGCAAAATCTGGAATTCCGTCAAATAGCATAGATTACTGTTTTGCAGGAGATTTATTAAATCAATGTATTTCTTCTAGTTTTGGATTACGAGAAACAAATATTCCTTTCTTTGGAATCTTTGGAGCTTGTTCTACATTTGTAGAAGGAATGTGTTTGGGAAGCCTATTTATTGATGGAGGCGCAGCTCAAAATGTATTGTGTGCAACATCTAGCCACTTTTGTAGTGCGGAAAAACAATTTAGATTTCCACTAGAACTTGGAAATCAAAGACCACCATCTGCACAATGGACTGTAACTGGCTCTGGTGCAGCTATCATTTCTAAAAATAATTTGAATAAGATATGTCCACAAATTACTTACGTTACACCTGGCAAAATAGTGGATATGGGAGTTAAAGATGCAAACAATATGGGAGCAGCAATGGCTCCAGCAGCATTGGATACTTTAATAACTCATTTGCAAGATACTGGTAGAAAACCAAGTTATTATGATGCAATAATAACAGGGGATTTAGGATATATCGGTAAGGATATATTAACCGAAATGGCCGAAACAAAAGGGTATAATATCAAAAATAATTATAACGATTGCGGAGTACTAATTTTCGATAAAGATGTACAAGATACTCATTCTGGAGGTAGTGGATGCGGATGTGTTGGCTCTGTATTTTCTGGATATTTCTACAAAATGCTTAATGAACATAAAATTAATCGCCTTTTGCTAATTGCAACAGGAGCATTAATGAATTCAACTAGTTCACAACAAGGGGAGAGTATTCCAGGAATAGCTCACGCAGTTGCTATTGAAAATTTACAAAAATAAAACTTTTGAATTAATTTTATTAGAGTATAGAATACTAGAATGGAGGAAAAATGGAATTTTTACAAAGTATTGATTGGATGCAGTTGCTTAGATGCTTTGTTGTAGGTGGTTTAATTTGTATTGTTGGACAGATTTTAATAGATAAAACTAAGCTTACATCTGCCAGAATTTTGGTGCTTTTTGTTACTACTGGAGTAATTCTTGGAGCAATTGGTGTATATCAATATGTAATAGATTTTGCAGGATGTGGAGCAACTGTCCCTTTGCTCGGATTTGGAGCTAACCTTGCAAAAGGAGCAATTACAGAAGCACAAACATCGGGACTTCTTGGAGCATTTATAGGAGGGGTAAAAGCCTCTGCAGGAGGAATTGCCGCAGCAATTTTCTTTGGATATATTGCTTCTCTAATTGCAAAGCCAAAAATAAAAAAGCAATAACTTTAACGATTGGGACTACTGCCTTTTGTTCAAGTCCTTGAACATCTGGGACACTCCTTTTTATTCAAGTTCTTGAACATCTGGGACACTCCTTGAGTGTTAGATTGTTAAAAAATTATAAAAATATAGAGACATTTCTAATAAGTAAAGAGTTATATTTTAGAAGTGTCTCTATTATAAATTTTAAACAAGATAGATATTAGCTATTTGGTTTTGATAAGGTTTGAAAAAATTAGTCAATAAAATTTAGTACTTTTATAGGCAAGCATTATTTTTAATTTTATCTAGTACATCATACCAACTATAAACCCTTGTTATGTTGTTTCCTTTTATTTCTTTATTATAAGGGTTATCAAAACAAAGTACTGGTATTTTTGTTGAAATTTCATTTATATTCCTTGGAGAATCTTCAATCATTATATCAATATTATTTTCCAAGCAATATGGCAATTTGCTTCCTTGTGTAAAAATTAATTTGTCATAATTAATTTCTTTTTCTTTAAACCAGCCCTTTACCATTTCGTGCATAAAGCCGTATAACTCTTCTGGTAATCCGTCTTCGTTTCTAGCAGTTATTATATATATTTCATTATCCTTTTTTAGAATATCTATTACTTCCTTGGCAAATTCTCTAGGGGCATATTTTGTGCCATAATATGGTAAATATCTATTCCAAAACTTTTCTGTCCATTCCACAGAAATGCCTAAAGCCTTTTGTTCATCATATTCGTCAGTCTTCAAATTATATTTTATCTTATTATCATAACAAAATTTAGTTCCATAATCAGCAACAAACTGTGCAATATTTGTTATTACTCCATCTAAATCTATTCCTATTCGCATATTAATCACATTCCTTTCGGAATATATTGTATCATACTTTTATGATTTGTACATATAAAGTGGAAAAATAAAAATTAAGAATATGAATAAAATAAGTGAAAACTCTTGAAAACGAAAAAAAGTTAGTATACAATATAGGAAAAATGAACGAATAAAACAAACCAAGGAGGAACAAAAAATGAATGAAACCGTTGACGCTGTAAGAGAGAGAGAGAGAGACAGACTGCCCAGCGAATATAAAAAAAGAAGAAATAAGTAG
>CAKNRV010000054.1 GCA_930991035.1 uncultured Clostridium sp.
ATAGAATAAATATTTTTTTGCAAAGTAGGGAAAATATAAAATAGATAAAGTTTGAAATAACAAATGAAGAAAAAATATAAGTAATAAAAAATACTATTTTAATATATTTCCATAAATCAGGATTTTGGATGCAAATATCAAAAGGGCGGATGCCATAAGTAATAATTACAGAATCTGCAAAAAATATACTCGAAAAAACATTATAGCCAACACAGCAATAAATCGCTGATGCAATAATAATAAAAAGAAAACGTTTAATAAAAATACCTCCTATAAAAATTGATTAATGATTGAAAAATTTAGATTTCAAGTTTAATTTAGAACCTTGTGAATTATGAAATACTTTATTATTGAAAAATAAATAAATTGAATAAAGTGTAACAAAAAGATGTACAATAAAAACTATGAAAAATAAATCTACGAGACTAAATTTAAACACCACCTTTCAAAAAATTTACCTAATAATATAACAAATTTTGCAATTTGTCTATACTTTTTTGAAAATTTGTGATAAAATTTTATATAATTTGTTAGTAAAGGAGTTTTGAAAATGAAATTTAATAAAGATACAAAAATTGGTGAACTTTTAGAAGCTGCTCCAGAAAAAGCAGAAATTTTAATGGAAGCTGGAATGCATTGCTTAGGATGTCCTGCATCACAAGCAGAGACATTGGAAGAGGCTTGCGAAGTTCACGGAATAGATGTTGAAGAATTAGTGAAAAAAATAAATGAATAGATTTAGTTAAAAAATAAAGTAAAAAATAAAATTTACAAAAAAATGCGAAAATTCACACAAATTTCACAAATTCTATTGACAAAACAAAAAAAATAGTTTAAAATAATACTTGCGTTCACGAAGTGAACGCAAGTAGAAATCTGGGTCATTAGCTCAGGTGGTAGAGCACTTGACTTTTAATCAAGTTGTCCGCGGTTCGAGTCCGCGATGGCTCACCAATCATAACTAGGACTTTTAGTCCTAGTGCAGATTTCTGGCCCCGTGGTCAAGCGGTTAAGACATCGCCCTTTCACGGCGGAGACATGGGTTCGATTCCCGTCGGGGTCACCAAAATGCCACTTTAGCTCAGTTGGTAGAGCAACTGACTTGTGGGATAGGTAAAAATTAGATTTTACTTTGAACTATCTTGCACCTATATGTGGAAACATATATAGTGGACACCGCTAATTCGGGGAAGGCTAAGTTATAATATGCTAATCCCGAGCTAGAAGATGAATAATCTTTAAGTGTAGAGACTTTATACGGTGTACCTAAGGCAATAAGCTATGGTAAAGAGAAAGTCCAGACTACAAACACTTTTTAGTGGTAATGAAAATTATAGTAGTATGAATCAGTAGGTCGTCCGTTCAAGTCGGACAAGTGGCTCCAAACTAAAAGAAGAACTGGAATTTCCCAGTTCTTCTTTTTTTCTTAGAAAGGATTTTTTAGTATATGTTATGTTTAAATTGCAGAGAACAGATTTCTTCGAAAAAGAAATTTTGTAATAATAAGTGTCAAAAAGAATTTCAATATAAAAATTACATAAAAAAATGGAAAAATGATGAAATAGACGGACTTAGAGGCGAATATCAAATTTCAATGTATATAAAAACATATTTATTCAAAAAATATAATAGTAAGTGTGCAAGATGCGGTTGGGGAGAAAAAAATATTTATACGAATACAATTCCATTAGAAATAGAACATATAGATGGTAATTATAGAAATAATAAAGAGGAAAATTTAGTATTATTATGTCCTAATTGTCATTCATTAACATCAACATACAAAGGAGCGAATTTGAATAATGGTAGAAAATCAAGAAAAAAATATAGTAAATAAAGTAATAGTTGTAACCGGAGGCTCTAGAGGAATTGGAGCAGAAATAGTAAAGTGCTTAGCAAGAAAAGGATACATAGTTGTTTTAAATTACAATAAATCCGAAAATTGTGCTAAAAATGTGGAAAGTGAGCTAAAAAAAGAGGGCCATATTGTAGATATTTACAGAGCAGATGTCTCAAAAAAAGAAGAAGCAGTTAAGTTAATAAAATTTGCAATAGAAAAATACGGTAAAATAGATGTGCTAATTAATAATGCAGGAATATCACAAACCAAACTTTTTACAGAAATAACAGACGAAGATTGGAAAAACGTTATGGATAATAATTTGAATTCAGCATTTTATTGTTCTAGGGAAGCTGTAAAAAATATGATACATAATAAATCAGGATTAATAATAAATATTTCTTCAATTTGGGGAATAACTGGGGCAAGCTGTGAAGTTCATTATTCTACTGCAAAAGCAGGACTTATAGGCTTTACAAAAGCTCTTGCAAAAGAACTTGGACCTTCAAATATTAGAGTAAATGCTATTGCGCCAGGAATGATTGATACAGATATGAATAAAGGATATTCTAAAGAAGAAATAAATAATATAGTAGAGGAAATTCCTTTAGAGAGAATAGGTAGTCCAGAGAGCATAGCTAAATGCGTAAATTGGTTAATAGAAGACGATTATACCACAGGAGAGGTTATTTCTATAACAGGTGGATGGAAAATATAAAAAAGTAGACGCTCTATTAAAACTAGAGCGTCTTATATATTTGGTATTAAATAGAGTTAACTTTATTGTTTGAAATTAAAAATCATATTTTAGATTTTTAATCTTCATTATTTATTTTTCTTTTATAATTACCAGAAATAATTTTAGGTAAATATGTAATTATTTTATAAACTGCAAGTCTTATTTTTTTACTCCATAAATATGTCTTTCTTAATTTACGAGGAGTAGAAATATTAGATTTTTCTTTAACAACTAAAGCCAATTCAGCTTTTTCTATTGGGAAAACATAGTTTGCAGAATCATTGTTATCCCATTCATTGTTTGAATTTCTAAAACATAAATTCAAAGTATCACTAGACAATAATTCTATCTCAACTTGAAAACCAATATCAGATTTTTCCATTTTTACTTCGTTTAAATTATCCCAGTTATTGCCAAAACCATAGTGAATAAACACTTCTTCTGAACCATCTTGAAACAATTTACCTGTATAAGTAATTTTGACAATATTATTTTCAATTAATTTATCCGTGTTAAAAAATATGTTTTTTACTAATTCCATTTTAATCTCCTTTTATCTCTAGTTAATCTCATATGGTAAATTATATATTTAATTTTTACAAAATTCAATACTTTTTACAAAAAAATTGTAAAAAATTCAAAGAAAAATATAAAATATGTAAAAAATATTAAAATATTAAACCAGTATTTGTTCCGATAACTTTTCCAATAATATTGTAAGTATCTTTTTCCGAAATTATAATATCTGGGAACTCTTTATTATCAGCTCTTAGAACAAGGTCGTCTTTTCTTATTACATATCTTCTAATCATAATTTTTCCATTAAATTCAATCAAACCAATATCTTTATTATCTAGTGGAGTATTAAATTCTATAAAAGCATAAACGCCTTTTTCAAGTCTAGGAGCCATTGAATTATCTTCAACTTTTAAAGCAATTGAAGCGCTAGGTAAGTCAACTGGACAAGTTATAAAAGAGTCAGCAGAACTTACAGCCACTATTTTATCATAAGAAATATGCTCTGGCATATTATTATTTTTTTGCTCATCACTAAAAACTTTATCATATGTATACATTAAAGGTTGATAAGGAATTTCTAAAGCTCTACAAATTGTTTTTAGAGCTCTATGACTAGGATTTCTCTCACCTTTTTCTATATGAGTAATATGACCAATATTTATGTTTGTACGCCTAGCAAGCTCTGACTTAGCAACGTTTTTTTCATTACGAACTCTTTCTATCATATCTCCTATCATTAGTACCAGCCTCTTTTTCAAAAATTTACTTTATTATACAAAAAAACAATAAAAATGTCTAGTGAAAAAAATCATTTTTTGTAAAATATTGGCGAAAATAATATTGTAAAAAATAAGTCAATATGGTAATATAAATTTATTAAAATGTATAAAATAAAACAAAAGGAGAAGCAAATGGATAAAAATAAAGAAGATAAAAATAATTTATCTACTATACAAGAAGAAAAAAATTTGAATAAAAAAACAAATAGCGATAAAAAAGAAAATGAAAAATCGATAAAAGTAAATAGTGGTGATAAATCTAAAAAGAGAAAAATTAGACTAATCATTGCTTTTTGTATAATAATAATTTTATTGCTATTTTTCTCCGTGATTTTTGCATTGATAAATATAAATAATGAGAAAATATACAACAATATTTCTGTTATGGGAATTGATGTCAGCAATATGTCTTACCAAGAAGCGATATCAGCTGTAAATGATGCTATTGATAAGAAATTTTCAGAAGAAATATTACTAAAAAAAGATGACTATGAGACTACAATAAATGCAGGCCAAATAAATGCTACATTTGATGTAGAATCAGCTGTTAGCAAGGCATATAGCATTGGAAGAAATGGCAATATAGTGACAAATAATTATAGTATATTATTTAATTTGATATTTGGAAATGAAATAGATTGCGAAATGCAATATAATGAGGAAGAGCTTAACAAAAAAATAGAAGATATTTCAGCAAAATTGCCAGGAAGAGTTGTACAAAATAGTTATTATATCGAAGGAGAAAAGCTAATATTAGTAAAAGGAAAAGAAGGACTTACAATAAAGAGTGACGAACTAAAAAATCAAATAATAAATCAGTTAGAAAGCATAACACAAAGAAACAGCATAATAACAATACCAACAGAAACTGTTAAACCAGAGGAAATAAACTTAGAAAAAATAAGAAATGAAATATACAAAGAACCAGAAGATGCATATATTTCACAAAAACCAACAACAGTTCACCCAGATGTAGATGGGATAGACTTTGCAATAACAATAGAAGAAGCTCAAGAACTACTAAACGAAGATAAGGAAGAATATACTATTCCGCTAAAAATTACTCAGCCAGAAACAAAACTTGAAGACTTGGGAGAAGAAGCATTTCCAGATGAGCTTGGCACATATTCTACAAGATATGATCCAACAAACAAAAATAGAAGTAATAATCTAGAAATATCTGCAGAAAAAATAGATGGTACAATAGTATTACCAGGAGAAACTTTTTCATATAATCAAACAGTTGGAGAAAGAACAATTGCAGCAGGATATAAAGAAGCAGGAGCATATGCAGGAGGAAGAGTAGTGCAAGATGTAGGCGGAGGAATTTGCCAAACTTCATCAACATTATATAATGCAGTTCTATATGCAAATTTAGAGATTGTAGAAAGAAGTAACCATCAATTTTTAACATCATATGTTGATGCTGGTAGAGATGCGACTGTAAGCTGGGGCTCAATAGATTTTAAATTTAAAAACACTAGGTCATATCCAATAAAAATTGAAGCTAAAGTAAAAAACGGAGTATGCGAAATGAGCATATATGGAATAAAAGAAGAAACAGAATATGAAGTTGTAATACAATCTGATGTACTATCATATATTTCATATACTACAAAATATGAAGAAGACTCTACTTTGGATGAAGGAGAAGAAGTAGTAGAACAATCTGGTTACAGAGGATGTACAAGTGAGGCATATAGAATATTAAAATTAAATGGAGAAGTAATTTCTAAAACATTACTTTCTAAAGATACTTACGACCCAATGACCAGAATAATAAAAAGAGGTACAAAAAAGGAAGCAATAGAAACTAATGCAAGTGAAGAAACCGATAGTGAGACAGTTAGTACAAATGATAAAGAAATAGATAGCATAGACAAAAATAAAGAGACAGTAAATGAAGTGACAAATGAAAATATTGTAGAAGAATAATAAAAATAAAAAACCTACTAAATTTTTAGCTAGTAGGTTTTTATAGATATATCAAAAGTTAATCAAAAGAACTGTTTCAAAATGCACGAAAGAATTGATGAAAATTTTATCCAACATACATTTGATTTAAAAAAAATATATAAATAACATATATTACAAGGACAGCTATAATTAATAAAACGAAAAGTCCAACAATAGAGAATCTAAAAAAGTTAAAAATAAAATTAAAAATTCTTGAAAAATTTTCTACTCCTCTAAAATTTTCCTTTTTAAACTCTTTATATTTTTGCATTTCTTCCCATTTAGTTTTTTCCATTTTTTCTTTCCATTTATCACGAAACATTTGATACTCCCCTTTTATAATATATTATCATAAATAGAATATAAAAGCTAGTATGAAGAATAAAATGTACAAATTATATATGTAAGGACAATAAATAAAGCTATGTAGTAAATTACTACATAGCTTAAAAAATGGTGCGCCATAGAGGATTCGAACCTCCGACCATTTGATTAAGAGTCAACTGCTC
>CAKNRV010000055.1 GCA_930991035.1 uncultured Clostridium sp.
TTGTTGTTTTATTGCTACTTTTGGGTATTATAAGATTTTAATTCCTTTGAGAGAGCTTTAGCAATTTTTTGCTTTGAAGAGATTATTTTAACTTTTTACAGAATTATAGATTTTCTGAAAATCTAATAGAAATTATAAATTCTAAGTTAGAAAATAAATTCTTTGAATATATTTGTATAGATTTTATTGATTGCAAAGTTAATACATAAAATTAATTTGAAATAAATATATATTTCTAGTTAAGCTCAAAGCTTTTTTTATTTTTTCTAATTTTCAAGAATTTTGCAAAGATATAAAATTTCAAGAATTAAAAGTTATTGATTCAAAAACTTATTCGAAATTTATTATGTTTAATTTTATATCACATTTATTACTATATTGCAAGAAAAATCGTTCGACTTTTTTCGACAAACCGCAATAAAAAGATACAGAGTAGCCAAATCTAAAATACTCTGTATCTTCAACTCAAACAATTAATTATTCATTATAAGTTTTCACTGCCAACTTAAAATTGGGTAGCCATCGTTTATATTTTCTTCTTCGTAATCGTCTTTGAATGCTGAGCCTAATGTTGGTGCTAATGACTTCATTTCTTGCTCTGTTTTTATTGAACTGTTTTCTATTATTGCTCCATCTCCATTTGTATTATTTTGTCCACATAAATCTTCACAAGCACTATCTAATGAATATGTGTTTCTTATTGTTCCTCTTACACTTAAATTTTGACTAGGAGAATTATAACTATTATTAAGTCCTACTATTCCTCCTACTCTTGTATCTCCACTGATTTTTCCTATGTTATAGCAGTTACTTACTTTTCCTTCATTTCTTCCTACTATTCCGCCCACATCTCTTGTACCCGTTACAATTCCTGTATTGTAGCAATTCTTTATGTTTTCTCCCTCATATCCTACTATTCCTCCTACGTTTTCATTTCCATTAACTTGTCCTTTATTGAAGCATTGGTCTATTATTCCTTCAGAATGTATACTTCCTGTTATTCCTCCTACCTTATTTGCATTAGAGTTTACGTTCCCTTCATTACTACAATTTAAAATATTACCATCGATACTTCCTGTTATTCCTCCTACCTTCTCCTCATTAGCATTCATTGAAACTGTTCCGCTATTAAATGAATTTGATATTGTTCCTTGAAAATATCCTACAATTCCACCTACATATGCACCGTCAATACTTTTGCTAACATTTCCATAATTTCCACAATTTATTATAGTATGAAATTGATTTTTATACTCTTCCCAATCTCCTCCATTACTAGCTCCTACTATTCCTCCCATTGCATTTGTTAATTCTCCATAATTTTTACAATTACTTACAGTAACAGAACCTACTATTGTGCCTACTACTCCTCCTATTGTTTGCTCCATATCTGCATAGTTATTGCAATTATATATTTCTCCTGCTGTACGTACTATTCCTACTATTCCTCCACATCCTACTCCTTGCATATTTAAGCTACAATTTTCTCCAAGATTTATATTTTTTATCTCTCCACTATCAACTAATCCAAACAATCCTTGTCCATATTTTGAATTATTTATTTTCATATAATCTACTGTATGTCCCTGCCCATCAAATATTCCTGAAAACGGCTTATGATTTTCGTTATGAATTCCATCTTTTATGCTTGTATCTTCACTATTCTGATAATAATATCCAATTGGTTCCCATTCTTCATTTATGTCTAATGTTATATCACTAGTTAATCTTATATACTGTCCTTCAAATGTATTCCCACTGTTTACTTCGTCTCTAAATGCTTTTAGCTCTTCTGCTGTCCCTATTTCTATCCATTCACTTTGTGCTATTATTTCTCCTGTACTTTCTACATAGTAACTTCTTTGGCTGTCATTCATTGTTATTAAAAAGCTTCCTTCTCCATTTTCGGTTACTGTGAAATTTACATCATTTCCAAATTGACTTCTTAGCGATTCTTCCAAATTTTCTTTTTCTCTATCTGGTGTTGTTATATCTTTTATTTTGCTGTCTGCTACTGCCATTTCTATTCCTTCTTTTTCTGTTGCCTCTGTTGTTATGTCTCTTGCATCCTCTGTCATACTCACTAAGCCATTCTCTCCAAATGCAAAATTGATTGTTATTGTTGCCAGTATGATTAATATCACTATTGTTAGTACTAACGCTATTAGCGTTATTCCTGCATTTTTTCTTTTTCCATTTTGTAATATTTTTCTTAAGCTTTTCTTTTTCATTTCTAAAAATTCCTCCTCTTTGTATTTTTTCTAAAACTTCTTAGCTATTCTTCTACTTTTTTTGTCTGGTGTTTTATTTTGCTATCTGTTACTGCTCTTTCACATTTGTGCTTAAATTATAAAAATCCGTTTACATTTTTTTATTTTTACAGCACAAAAAGGATAGACTATCCTGTAAATAGAAGTTTTGCTTTCCTTCTATTCGCAATATAATCTACCCTTTTTTGTTTATCTATGTTTCTTTCTATTTTAACTATTACATTATTTGCTCTATTTTCATTTACATTTTTTGTATCACAAATTTGAGCAACTTCTTCTAATCTGTTGCTCTCTCTCTCTCTCTCTCTCTTACAACGCCAACGGTTCTGGTTATTTTTGTCATTTTGTTTTCTTCCATTTTTTGCCTTTTCTCCTTTGCTTTTACTTTACACATATATATTATCAATACTTATTTCCTTTGTCAAGCATTTTTTATTTCTTGAACGAAAAGGAGTGTCCCAAACGTTCAAAAACTTGAACAAATAGGAGTGTCCCTTTTGTTCAAGTTTCTTGTTTCTTTCTTCATTATTCTACTACTTCCATTTTGCATTCTTTTCCTTTAAAGGCAAATACTATTTTTGTTATATTGTTAAAGCCTCTTTCTCGTAAATTACTTTCATATCTCTTTTCTTCTATTTGTTTTTTTGCACTTTCTAGTACTTCTTCTATGCTTTCGTCTTCAAAACTATCTGCTACTTTAAACTCCATTATAAAGCTGTTTCCGTTTCTATCGTGTGGCTCTAGCATTATGTCGTATCTTCCAAAGCCTGATTCTCTATTTGAATTTACATAGTATGTATCTCTTAATCCTACTAACATTCCTAGTACAAATGCGTGGTAAAAATTCTCTGCGGTGTTTTCTCCTACGTCCATATAACTAAACATTTCTTTTGTTAGCACTCTAAATTTTTTCTGGAATTCGTCTAATCTTAACTCCACTAAGTCTTTTAATATACTTCTTAAATCATTTCCTTGTACTTTATCACTAAACCACTCGTCAACCATATCTTCAAATAATGTCTTTATTTCGTAATTTGGTAATTTTACTTTATACATTTTTCTGTCTATTTGCTCTACTACCTTCAAATACCCTGTGCCAAGCATTAGTCCCCATATATTGTCTTCGTTATTTTCTATTCCATCTATTTCCGTTTCTAATTTTATTGGCACTTCTATTTCTTCGTCTTTTAGTAGTCTTTCCATTTTTTCTTTTACTGTCATTGAATTCTTTACTGTTAGTTTTATTAAGTCATTTGAACTTGTATTTACCCAGTATGGTTTTAGTTGTTTATCTGTTAAATAGTTAAATACACTCCAAGGGTTATATATTCCTTCTACATTTCCTATTCGGTATCCATCATACCATTTTTTTATTTCGTCTTTGTCGTCTTCTACATTAAAGTCCTTCATTACCTTGTCCATTTCTTCTGACGTAATTCCAAAGTCGTCTGCAAATTCATTATCTAGCACTGTAAATACTTTAAAATTATTTGCCCCACTAAATATACTTTCTTTTGCTACTCTACTTACGCCTGTTAAGACTGTTTTTTCTAAGTATGGGTTATCCTTAAATGTTGAACCATAAAATGTTTTTAGGAATTCTATTGCTTTTTCGTAATATTTTTTTATATATGCTGACTGTATTGGTACGTCGTATTCGTCTATAAATAGCATTACTGGCTTGTTATAGTATCTATATAGATATCCGCTTAGTTCTCTTACGCTTGTTTTTAGTGCTACTTCGTCCTCTCTTGCATATAATATATCCATTATTCTTTCTTTTTCGTCTTCGTATATTTTATCGCTATCTAATAAGTATCTATGCTCTCTATACATTTCTAATATTGCTGTTTTAAAATCCAATATCATATTTTCATAATTTGAGTCATTTACATCTTTTAATGTCAAATACAAGCAAGGATATGCTCCCAATTTTGATGTATATTTCTCTCCTTGTTCCATTATTTTTAGTCCTTCAAATAACTCTTTTGAATCTTTTGAGTTACAGTCAAAAAAGTATTTTAACATACTCATATTTAGCGTTTTTCCAAACCTTCTTGGACGTGTTACTAGTAGGACTCTGCTTTGATTATCTATTATGTCTTTTATATACATACTTTTATCTATAAAATAGTTCTTTCTTACTCTCAATCCTTTAAAATTACTCTCTCCTATTCCTATACCCTCAAAGTCCATTACAATTCCTCCTATTCTTCCTAGGCTTTTTTATATATTTTATTATTTTTTATATTTTCACAAATTTTCGTTTTCCTTGTAGTATTTTTATAACTTTCTATGTGACTATTATATCAATTTCTTTAATCCTTGACAAGTGTATTTTTATAACTCTCATTTTAACAAAACTTAGTCACACTAAAAAGATACAGAGTAATCCTATTTAAACTCCGTATCTTTTTAGTAATCTTAATTTCTTATTTTTAGGTCTTACTGCCAACTTAATATTGGGTAGCCCTCGTTTATACTTTCTTCTTCGTAATCGTCTTTGAATGCTGAGCCTAAGCTTTCGGCATTAAATTCATTTTCCTTGGAATAGCAATTTTCTATCTTTGTTGATGGTGAATATCCATAAAAAGTTCCAACACTATAATCTCCCGTTAGATTTGCTATACTATAAGAATTTATTATATTACCTGAAGAAATATTTCCACTTATTCCTCCTACATTATTATCGCCTATAATGTCAGCCACATTATAGCAACTTATTATACTTCCATCTACTTGTCCAACTATTCCTCCAACTACTCTATCCTCTGAAATTATATTTCCTTTGTTAAATGAGCTGTATATATTCCCTTTAAAAAATCCTACTATACCTCCTGCATAAGTCCCAGTAAGTCTATTAATTGTTCCATAATTCCCACAATTTATTATAGTATGAGATTGATTTTTATACTCTTCCCAATCTGCTCCATTACTAGCTCCTACTATTCCTCCCATTGCATTTGTTAATTCTCCATAATTTTTACAATTACTTACAGTAACAGAACCTACTATTGTGCCTACTACTCCTCCTATTGTTTGCTCCATATCTGCATAGTTATTGCAATTATATATTTCTCCTGCTGTACGTACTATTCCTACTATTCCTCCACATCCTACTCCTTGCATATTTAAGCTACAATTTTCTCCAAGATTTATATTTTTTATCTCTCCACTATCAACTAATCCAAACAATCCTTGTCCATATTTTGAATTATTTATTTTCATATAATCTACTGTATGTCCCTGCCCATCAAATATTCCTGAAAACGGCTTATGATTTTCGTTATGAATTCCATCTTTTATGCTTGTATCTTCACTATTCTGATAATAATATCCAATTGGTTCCCATTCTTCATTTATGTCTAATGTTATATCACTAGTTAATCTTATATACTGTCCTTCATAAGTATTTCCACTATTTACTTCGTCCCTAAATGCTTTTAGTTCTTCTGCTGTTCCTATTTCTATCCATTCACTTTGTGCTATTATTTCTCCTGTGCTTTCTACATAGTAACTTCTTTGACTGTCATCCATATTTATTAAAAAGCTTCCATCTCCATTTTCGGTTACTGTGAAATTTGTATCGTTTCCAAATTGACTTCTTAACGATTCTTCCAAATTTTCCTTTTCTCTATCTGGTGTTGTTATATCTTTTATTTTACTATCTGCTACTGCCATTTCTATTCCTTCTTTTTCTGTTGCCTCTGTTGTTATGTCTCTCGCATCCTCTGTTATGCTTACTAAGCCATTCTCTCCAAATGCAAAATTAATTGTTATTGTTGATAAAATGATTAATACCACTATTGTGATTACTAACGCTATTAGTGTTATTCCTGCATTTTTTCTTTTTTCATTTTGTAATGTTTTTCTTTTTCTTAAGCTTTTCTTTTCCATTTCTAAAATTTCCTCCTATTTGTATTTTTTCTTGTATTTTTCTAATTTTCTATATTTGTGCTTAAACTATAAAATTAGTTTATTTTTTTACTTTTTAGTTTTACAGCACAAAAAGGATAGACTATCCTGTAAATAGAAGTTTTTC
>CAKNRV010000056.1 GCA_930991035.1 uncultured Clostridium sp.
GTAATTTCATTATTTGATATTATTCTAATTCCAATACAAGGTACATCAAATTGTGAGCAAGCAGAATACACACCTATGCTTTCCATATCTTCACATAAAGTGTTAAATCTACTACTTATCCATTTAATTCTATCTATCTCTCTATTAAAGGCATCTCCGCTTCCCAACGTACCTTTATACACTTTATTAAAATTGTTTTTTAAAGAATTATAAAACAGCATCGTTAAATTTTTGTTTGCAACTTTTACATCTTTTGCCCTTTTGTTTGGTTCCCATTCTAATGAATTAGATCCATCGTCCTTAGCCTTTTTAGGCATAGAATACGAATTAATATTGCAGCACTTTTCTCCTATTATGATGTCTCCTGTATGTATATCAGATTTATGTGCTCCTGCAATTCCTTGGTTAATTACTATGTCTGGCTTAAAATATGTTATTCCAATAGTTGTTGCAATAGTAGCATTAATAGTTCCTATCAATGTTTTTGAAACAATAACTTGTGTGTTATTTATATTGCCGACATAAAATTCATACCCTGCTATTATTTTACTTTCATTTATTTTTAATTCTTCTTTTAGATATTCAACTTCTATATCCATAGCGCCTTGAATTAAAATGGTATTAAATTTCATATCCTTTACCCAACCTCTTTTTCAATCCCATACGTTTTTGCAATTTTTTCAACATTTTCTTTAATACTTTTTAAATTATTGTTATTTTCTATTATTGCATCACATTTTTCTATATAAAACTCATTTGTTTGTTGAGCATTTAGTCTCTTTTCTGCGTCCTCATAATCTATGTCGTCTCTTGCAACAATTCTTTCTATTTGTAATTCTCTATTTGAAATTACACCAATTACTTTATCACAGATTTTATTTAATTCACTCTCAAAAAGCAAAGGCGCATCGATAATTATAGTATCTGCCTGAGCTTTTTTTATTTGACGTTCAATTTCTTTTTTTATGTACTTAAATGTACATTTATTTAGTTCTTCTCTCTTTTTAGGGTCGTTATATATAATTTCAGCAAGTTTTCTTCTTTTTAGCTCTCCGTTCTCGTCAACTATGCTTTTTCCAAATTTTGAAATTATATCTATAACATAGTTCGTGCCTCGCTTTGATAATTTTCTGGCTACCTTATCAGCATTTATAATTGTAACTTTGTAGTAAGCCTCTAATATTTCGCAAACAGTACTTTTTCCTGCTCCAGAACTTCCAGTTATTCCAATTATCATTTCGCATCAGCGTCCCTTCATTAGTGTTTTCTAAAATGTTACATATATGTAGCAGCAAGATGGAACGGACTTTAAAGTGTTTTTTTCCCTGTGAATTATAACATTTTATATAATCTCAATCCTATTTGTATAATCCAAATTAGCATAAGAATCTGAATAATAGCCAAGTGTATAAATATTTGTTGCTAATATGTCTGTTTCTAGCATTTCTTTTAAGTTTTTATTTGCTACTGTATCTATGTATTTTTTTACAGAAGTTACGATATTAAGTTTTGGATTTAAGTTCATCATTTCTGATATTAATTCTTTACCTTTGTTATTAAAGCCTAGAACTCTGGCATAAGGAACAATCTTTCTTGATGTTTCCATTTGTTTTTTGTCTATTCCTAGCAAACTATATAGTAAAATTCTTTGAATTCTAGTTTGAGTAAATCTCTTAGTTTTTACAATATTTATTAAATCAGTCAAAGTATTACAAGAATCTGCCGCATTTTTTATAGAGTTTTCTAATCCCTCTGATACATCTGGAAGTTTAGCAATATCTTCTGCTGACATTTTTCTTAAGTTATATATTATCTCTTTTTCAAATCTAGAAATATCTATTACATAATGACCTTTTTTAAGTTCTTCGCCCAAAAGCAAATATGAGCTTCTTGGCATAACTTTGCTAATATCATTTAATTGCTTAGTCATAAGCATTTTTCTTATTGCTGTTGCACTTGCAAACTCATCCACAATGTACTTATCATTGTATAACACCTTTTCTCTTTTTATTCCAATAGGAATGATTGTGCTTTTAGTTTTACGCATCGCTTTTAAATACTCAATACCCAAAATATTATTTGAACCAGAAAGTACATTTGCATATCTTTTTATATCATTTAAATAAAGTAATAGGGCATTTTCTCTTGCTTTTGGAAAAGAATTTCCTTTTTTTAGTTCGTGGCTAAGCATTGTAATATATTCTTTGGGCTCGTTGTATAATACATTTGCAATATTATTTAATGTAGAAATATCATTTGTCTCCATTCCAAAAGAAATTGTATCTACAACACCTAAAGAGTTTAATAGTTTAATAGCACCTTCTGCAAAATTTTCCGCACTTGAAATACTATAAATAGTAGGAAGTTCAATAACTAAATCCACTCCATTTAGTAAAGCCATTCTTGCCTTTGTCCATTTATTTACTATTGAAGTATTTCCTCTTTGTACAAAATTTCCTGAGATTACGGCAACTACAAATTGAGCAGACGTTTCTTGTTTTGATTTTGCAATATGATATAGATGCCCATTGTGAAATGGATTATATTCCGCAATTATACCAAGTACTCTGCTCATAATTTGTTCCCTCCATCTTGTACAAAAAATAATTTACTGATATAATATCATATATTAAAATTTTTTACAATGTTTAGAAGAAAATTGTTTAATAAAGAGGTAGATGTAATGGAAGAAATAACGATTTATACAGATGGAGCTTGTTCTGGCAATCCTGGTCCAGGTGGTTGGGGTGCTATTTTGATGTATAAAGATAATAAAAAAGAAATATCTGGTGGTAAGAAAGATACAACTAATAATGTCATGGAGTTAACTGCTGTAATAGAGGCATTAAAGCTTTTGAAGTATCCTTGCAAAGTTAATTTATATAGTGACAGTGCTTATGTGGTTAATGCGTTTGTTCAAAAATGGATTTTTGGATGGCAAAAAAATAATTGGAAGACAGCTGATAAAAAAGATGTAAAGAATAAAGAGTTGTGGCAAGAGTTGGTTAGACTTACTAAAATTCATAATGTTACCTTTATTAAAGTAAAAGGTCACGCAAATAATGAGTATAACAACAGATGTGACGAGCTTGCAAGAAAGGCTATTAAAGAGTTATAGCCTTTCCATAGCCTCTATTGTATTTTCTCTAGTTCCAAATGCAGTTAATCTAAAATACCCTTCTCCGCTTGGGCCAAAGCCAACGCCTGGAGTCCCTACAATATTGTATTTACTTAATAAAAGGTCAAAATAATCCCAAGATTTCATATTATTTGGAGTTTTTAGCCACACATAAGGTGAATTTACTCCTCCAAAAGCTACCATTCCTATACTTTCTAATCCTTGTTTTATTATTTTGGCATTTTCTTTATAATATGTAATGTTTTCTTTAATTGCTTTTCTTCCCTCTTCTGAGTAAGTTGCTTCCGCACCTTTTTGAATTATGTATGAAACGCCATTAAATTTTGTTGTGCTTCTTCTATTCCATAGCCTATTTACACTTACTTTTTCTTTTTCTGTTTCCACCATAATCTCTTTTGGAACTACAGTATATGCGCATCTTAATCCTGTAAAGCCAGCCGTTTTAGAATAACTTTTAAATTCAATTGCTACTTCTTTTGCTCCTTCTATTTCGTAAATACTATGTGGTATATTTTCTTCTTCTATAAATGCCTCATAAGCTGCATCAAATAAAATTATACTTTTATGTTCTTTTGCAAACTCTACCCATTTTTGTAAAGTTTGTTTATCCATTGCAGTTCCTGTCGGATTATTTGGCGAGCATAAATAAATTAAATCTGGCTCTTCTTTTAATTCTGATGGCAATGGATTAAATTCATTTTCTTCAGTTGCAGACATATATATTACATTATCATATTTCAATGTTTTTTCGTTATATTCACCAGTTCTACCATACATCACATTGCTATCTAAATACACCGGATATACGGGGTCGGTTACTGCAACCTTCAAATCTCTATCAAATATCTCTACAATATTTGCAGTATCACACTTAGCTCCATCCGAGACAAAAATTTCGTCTGTGCTAATTCCTAAATTTTTATAATCGTTCTCAACTATTTTTTCCTTTAAAAAGTCATATCCTTGTTCAGGTCCATATCCTTTAAATGTTTCGCTCTTTCCCATTTCGTCTGTTGCTTGCTTTATTGCATTAATTATAACTTGTGGAATTGGCCTTGTTACATCTCCTATCCCCATTTTTATAATTTTCGCCTCTGGATTATTTTTTATATACTCACTAACTTTGCTATTTATCTTTGAAAATAAATAGCTATCTTGTAGTTTTAAAAAATTTTCATTTATTCTAACCATATATTTTTTATAAAATTTTATATTTTGCAAGATATAAAATTTTATTCTCCTTATATAATATTTAGGTTTTTATAAAGGTTCTACCTATAAACCTATTTATATGCTTTTATATATCTGCAATCTTTCCAACAAAAATTGTTTTAGCAGGTCCTTTCATATATATATGGTTATCTTTTCCCCACTCTATTTCTAGTTCTCCTCCTGGAAGTTCTACATTTACGTTTTCGTCCGTATATCCATTTAGGCCACAAGCCACTACTGCTGCGCAAGCTCCAGTTCCACACGCGAATGTTTCACCTACCCCTCTTTCCCAAACTCTTACTTTGATATTGTTTTTGTCAATTATTTGTACAAACTCCACATTTGTCCTATTTGGAAACACAGGATTATTCTCCACCTCTGGTCCATAAGAAGTTATATCTATATTGTTTACATCTTCTACAAAAGTAATAGCATGAGGATTTCCCATAGAAACAACAGTAAACCTCATTTTCCCATCTTTTACATCTAAATCTAAATCCTTATTAAATGCTTCAAAAACATCGTAAGGTATATTGTTATCTTGAAATAAAGGCTCACCCATATCAACTATAACTTCGTTGCAATCTCCTGTTGGTTCTTCTAACAACTTAACTTTCTTTATACCAGCTAAAGTTTCTATTGAAATTTTGTCCTTGTCAAACAATTTATTATCGTGAATATATTTTGCAACACAGCGAATTCCATTTCCGCACATTTCTGCCTCGCTACCATCACTATTAAATATTCTCATTTTAAAATCTGCATCTTTATTTTCAGATTTATCTATTAAAATCAATCCATCCGCCCCTATACCAAAATGTCTATCACTTAATTTTTTAGTTACCTCTGGCACATTTTTTATTTTTGTCCCATTAGTGCAGTCAACATATATATAGTCGTTTCCTAATCCAGTCATTTTTGTAAATTCTAGCATATAACCACCTCTTTAAATTTAATATATGCTAGTTTTGTAAAATTATTCAAATATGAATAATTTTTTTGTAATCATTTTCTTCTTTATTTTGTAACTTATTTATATACAAATTCAATTCTTCTTCAGTAGGCAATTTTTCCATTATTTCTTTAGGAATTGCATTCTTTACTTTATATGAAGCTACTCCTATTGGAGCATTGACATTTTTTAATGACCATTCTACGGTTAATTTGTCTTTATCTTCACAAAGCAACAATCCTATTGTGTCATTATCAGTTTCTTTCTTCAATGTTTCGTCAACGGCTGTTACATAAAATCCTAGTTGTCCAATAAATTCTGGCTTAAATTCTGTATTTTTCAATTCGACGACTATAAAACATCTTAAATCTAAATGATAAAATAATAAATCTATATAATAATCATTATTGTTTGTCGAAACTTTATTAGGTAGCTTATTAGCAAAGTTTGTTAACTTGTCAGGAATAGCTTGTCTTTCATATAATTCTAAATCAATTTGATGACTTAACACTGTTTTAGACCAACCGTTTTCTATAACTTGTTCAGCATACCAAAGTCTTTTATCTAACTCTTTAATTTTATCAACTAATATACAATTTTAGAGAGTAATTCCTTACCTATATTGATTTCTTTTTTAATTATATGTAGCATAATACCACAAAGACCTCTTATTTTCAATATTTTTGGTCAAAAAAAGACCATTTCTCTTGAAACGTCAATTGAAAAAGTAAATTCTATTCAATAAAAAACAAATATAAATTAATACT
>CAKNRV010000057.1 GCA_930991035.1 uncultured Clostridium sp.
GAAGAGATAGATAAGGAGTTGCTAAATGAAACAAATAGATAATAAAAAGCTATGTAAAAGGATGCGAACGTTATGGAAGAAATATGGAAAGAAATAAAAGGATATGAAGGCAAGTATATAATTTCTAATTATGGAGAAATAATATCTTTACCTAGATATAAGAAAAATAATAGTAAGTTGCAATATGTAGATCCAAAAGAAATATTAAGATATACAAACTCTAAAAATGGTTATGTATATGTTCAATTATATAAAAATGGAGCCTTGAAAAACATAAGATTACATAGACTTGTAGCACAAGCTTTTATAGAAAATCCTAATAATTTGCCACAAGTAAATCATAAAGATGGAAATAAGGAAAATAATTGCGTTAATAATTTAGAATGGTGTACTAATCAAGAAAATGTAAAACACGCATATAAAATGGGATTAGCAAAGAGCAAAAATAAAATAAAAGTAAATCAATATGATTTAAATGGAAAATTTATTAAGCAGTATAACAGTTTGACTGAAGCTTCAAAGCAAAGTGGAGTAAGTATTTCTAAAATAAGCACTTGTATAAATGGAAAATATAAATATAAAAATAAGAGCAAAAATAAATATATTTGGAAGATAGGAGAAGAAAGCAAATGAGTAATAAAACAAGCGACAAAAATGTCGCAAATATTGTAACAAAAGAAGACTTAGAAATATTAGAAGGAAAACTATTTTATTATCAGATTGGAAAAGAAAATATGGTGCCACAAGCTAGAAGGGAATGTGAAGCAATTCGTAGATTATTATTAGAGCGAGAGCAAAATAAAAAGCGAATAAAAGAACTTTTAGAAGGAGAAAGATAATATGAATTGGAAAGACGAATTAATACAAGAAATGGGCTATACAATTTGTCCAATCTGCTTTCCCGAATATGTACATTGTAACGAAGATTGTGAGCATTGCAAAGAATATATTGATTTTAAACAATTCTATGAAAGGAAGGAGAAAAATAGAAATGTGTAAATATTGCGAAGAGGACAAAAGAAAGAAAAGAGATTATATAATAAATACTCCAATAGTTTCTTTAAGAATAATAAGGAACAACGGGTTTAATGCTTTAGCTATAAAAAGCTATAACCTCGAAAAACAGGTAGTAGACAGTTATCAAATAATAAATTATTGCCCTAAATGTCGGAAGGAGGCTTGGAGAGTGAAGAGTTTAAAAATATTATTAGTTTTATACATAATAATAACATTGATGACATTATTTATTGCAACAAATAGCAATATTATAATTGAACAAAGAGTATGGATATTAACAGCGACATATTTTATAGGAATGATTGCTGGTTTATTGGCAGGATATATAGGACTTTCAGAACTAATAGATAAGGAGGACAAGCAATGACAAATGAACAAAGAAAAGCGATAGATAATTTAAGTGAAATAGTTAAATTATCAAAAGAAGAACTACAAAAAGAAAATGAAAACATAACAGCAATTTTAGATTATAAAGATTTAAAGAGTTTAGGCATAGTCTTGTCTCTAATAAAAGAACAGCAAGAAGAGATAGAAAAATTAAAAAAGGATAATAGAAATGCTTGGCAATTAAATGAAAAAATGTCAAAAAGACATTTAAACGATACTTGTAAATTAAAAAAGAAAGATAAGCAAATAGACTTAATGGCAGAAAAGCTTGCAAAAGCATATCACTATAAAATGAATGAGTGTTCTTTAAAGAAAAAAGAGCTGAATAATATTGACTGCAATAAATATAAAGATTGTACGAGTTGCATAAAACAATATTTTGCAGATTTAGTAGAAAAGGAGAGTTGAAGATGTTAAAAAAACTAAAACAAAAGTGTTGCAACAATTGCAAATACAATTTTAAGACAAGACTTTTAAATTGTTGTGAAGTAGTAGACGAAAATGGATTAAATATATTAAAACCACTTAAATTAATATGCTTTAGAAAAAAACGAAAGGAGTAGAGTATGGAAGATGAAGTAAAATTTTCTAAAGAACAGATAAATGCATTAGAGAAGATATTAAAAGGCGATATAGTTCCTTTAATAAATACAGAGATTAAAAATAATTATATACCTAGACTTTTAGTAGAAAAAATATTAGAAGAATGCAAAAAGCAGAAAGAAGAAAACAAAGACCGTGCAAGAGACACGTTTTATCAAGGTTGTATTTATACTTGTGAAATTATATTGAAGAAGGAAAAGGAGTAGAATATGGAAGATATTAAAGAAAACGAGTATATTAGAACATATTTAGGAGAAATAGGCAGAGTAATCGCTATAAAAGAAAATCCAGATAGGGTTGTTATAGACGACTGTGGACAAATTGTATTAATAGCAGATATAACAAAGCACAGCTTTAATCTAATAGACTTGCTGGAAGTACGGAGACTATGCAAATGGACATAAAATTGTAAATGAAATCTATGGAGAAGATGATAATAATTTGTATTTTGAAATTGAAGGCGGTTTTAACAAAGCAAAATACATAGCTGAAAAAGATATAGAAACAATTCTAACACACGAATTATACAAAGCAAATTGCTATAAAGTGAAAGGAGAATGATAGATTATGAAGATGTACTGTAAGATAAAAAGACCAGACAATGCTAAGTATCAAATAGAAAAAGGAGAACTTGTAGTAATACAAGAAAAAATAGATGGAAGTAATACGGCTATATTCAACGATAATGGAAAGCTAAGATTATTCAGTAGAAGTAATGAACTAAAAGGCGAAGATGGACTAGGCGGATTCGTAAAATATATGAGAGCAAGAGAGGATAAAATACTAGAGAATTTGCCAAAAGGATACGTATTATATGGAGAATGGCTAGAACAAGGTAAAATACCATATAACTCGTTAGCAAAACAAGGTAAGATAGAGCCATATTATGCATTTGACTTAGTAAAAGAAATCATCAATAAACCAACAGAAGATGAAGATTTTACAAGAGTATTTGCAAGTATATCAGAAATGAAAGAAGTAGCTAGTAAAATAGGATTAAGAACAGTTCCAGAGCTTGATGTAATAAATTTTACTAACTATGAGGAATTAAAGCAGAAATATGTTGATGGTCAAAATTCTGCACTAGAGAACACAGACTGCATAAGAGAGGGAATAGTGATTAAAACTTTAGATGGAGCAAAAAGAATAAAAATAGTGGGAGACACATTTCAAGAAGTAAAGAAAATAAAGAATACAGAAACAAAAAGTCCATTTGCTTTCCTAGACAGATATATAACACCAATGCGAATAAATAAATTCTTAACTACAATAGGAATAGATAATCCAACGCAGGAGGATTATAGAGAAATATTCAAAAAACTAGATGTAATTGTAGATGATATTATAGAAGAGGAAAAGGAGCAAATTCTAAAAGATATAAGCAGAATAATTAAGAAGCAAGCAGTACCTAATATAAAGGAATATGTAGAAAGTAAGTGATACAAATGACAATAAGCCACGTCTATAAAAAAGTTACAGAAGTAATGGAACTTATACAAAATGTAAATCTATATGAAATAGGTACAGGCTCAACGAGGAGCGTAAATCAAAAGACTATAAATAAAGCATACAGAATGCTAGACGAGTTAAGAGCGGAGATGGAAAGAGAAAGCATAAAAAATAAACAAAAAAGGAGGAATACAAATGACTAAAGAAGTCTTGATTTTGTTATTAAAGCAATACAAAGAAAATAAAGCAAAATTAAAGTTAAAGCTAAGAGAAAAAGAAAAGCTATTGAGAAAAATTGAACAGTTAAAAGATGTAACTATAACAGCTGTTGTTACAGAGATAAATAATGACATACATAGTAAAAACAGTATATCTGACAAAGTAGGAAATAAAGCATCTGACAACATAGATAAGACTAAAGAGTATCAAGAACAACTAGATATACTAGAACAGGAAATAATTGAGTTAAATGATGTTATAGAGGAGATAGATATAAGGCTAGACGCATTAAAAGGAAAAGAAAAAGACATCTTGATGGCTTATTATGTAGATGGATATACATACGATTATATAGGAAACGTTGTTTATTGGGAATTATTCCACCAAACTAGGTCAGAAAAGCAAATAAGAAGAATGATAGAAAGAAGTACAGACAAAATTATATTGCTGGGCTGAAAATGTCCGGAAAATGTCCGGAAAATGTCCTTTTTTCTGCAAAACAGATATAGTATAATTATAATAGAGTTTTTCATAAGGTACCCCGAAATACCTAAAGTGCAAACAGAGTAAACTGTGCTAGTTAAGTAGTCTTAATTGACTACTTGCTAGTGTAAATCATTGAATTGCAATATAGATAGCTCGTCAGCTGTCTTCTAGAAAGTATTGCAATTCTTGTTATATGCTTTCTTAGCTCAGGTGGAAGAGCAACTGTTTTCACAGTCGGTCGCAAGTTCGAGTCTTGCAGAAAGCAACACGTCAACAGTGCAGAGTTTGAAACAACTAAATGATAAATCAAAAATAGAACATTCTGAGATTTATAAAAACTACCGACTATATATCAGTTGTTGTATGTTCTTATTGAACTGATATGAAGCAAGAAGCAGGTTGGAAAGTAGGATTAGTTTGTTGTTTTATTCCTATATATTATAATATTTATCTTTTGTGTAAGAGCCATCGTTGTATCAATGCTGGCTCTTTAAAATTTGCAAAATTAACATAAATGTGGTATAATATGATATAGAGTTGAATAAAATAAAACAGAAATGTTCAGAAAAGTTTAGAAAAACTATTTACATTTTGTTAAAACTCTAGTATAATATAGAAACGAATTAAGAGAGAAAAATTGCATTTTATCACCTCCTTAATTCAGAAACTTGATGATATTGTCCATAAATGGAGACAAAAAAATACTAGAGACGGCAATCTCTAGTATTTTGCTATGTATACTAGTCAAACTGAGCTAATATAATAGCGATAACGATTAACGCTATCAACTTGATTATATTATCCATAGATGTACACACCTCCTTTCGCTGGAAAGACGAAAGTAAATGAAGACAAAAATATTATACGACAAATTTTATAATATATCAACAAAAATACAACAAAATTATTACAAATTAATTACAGAAATATTACAATAATATTACAGAGCTTATCAAACACGATAGGCTCTTTTATTATGCAAAAAAGGAGAATTAAGATATGAAAAAATGGACAAAAGAAACTGCAGAAAGATACATAAAGCAAGCTAAAGAAAAAGGGTTGACTTACTGGAGCGCAGTAGATTATTTAAAGCATCACAAAACGATGCGTAGTATAATATAAACTTGTGTAGTGGCGGAACAGGTAGACGCACGAAACTCCGTTTAGGTTAACGAAGGAGGCATATAAAAGCAAAGTTGACATATAAGGTGCAAATCCTTATCTACACAAGTATTAACGATACTAGATAAGTTAATATAAATACTAGGTGTGACGTGAATAACACCTCCTTTCGTAGAATAATTTGGGTGCAAGACGATTCTAGTTAAGCCTTATAAATAGTA
>CAKNRV010000058.1 GCA_930991035.1 uncultured Clostridium sp.
TTTCTAATTTTTTCTCTTAGCTCATCAGCATATCTATAATCTGAACTGTCCCAACTGTCTTGCATTTCTAGCATAAAATATTTGTGTTCTAATTCTTCTAATGTTTCCGACATTTTTCCTCCCTCTTGCAATTTCTCTGTATTTGTGCTAAACTAAAATACAGAATTGCATATATTTATATGTTTTTTGAGAAGTTATTTCACGTTTGCGGTTGTGATAACTTCTTTTAATTTTGCTATTTTTATGTCGTCTCTGCCATAGCTGTTTTGCCATAAAATTGTTTCAATGCTTTCCATCTGTTTATCCTGCAACTCTACTGCTTTATAAACTGTTGATAACTCAATCTGTAAATCTTCATTTTCTGCTCTTAAATCTTTGTTTTCGTTACATACTTGCAAGTTCTCCTTTTTCTGCTCTTCTATTAACTTGTCCCTATCCTCCAAAGGTTGTATAAACATATAACCTGCACTTGCTATTCCTACAAATATTCCTGCCATTATTCCGAAAAGTAACATAACTCCCATTTTACAATTCTCCTTCCAAAATTTTTTTAATTATGCTTACTATCTGTGATTTACTAATTTCTTTATCGTCCTGCAAACTTATTAAGCCATCTAATGCTCCCATTGCTACACTTATTTTGCAAAGTTTATCTGTCGTATTGTTGTCTATATAATATTGTGTTAGCCAATTTTCTAAATCTGTTGCATTTTTTATCATATTCGTCCTCCTTTCTAAAATATGTAAACTAATATCATTGCTAAAAATATTCCGCCTACTATCATACAACCTAGTCCTTCGCATACTGCTTGTCCTATTTTGCAGTATATCTTTTGTTCTCTAGTCATTTAATTCACCTCCTTCTAACTAAATTTTCTAAAGTTATATACATTGTTATCTGCTTTTCTTTGTTGTAATTCTTTTGCTTTTTCTAGCTTTTGTTTGTAATACTCTTCGTAAGAATCTTTAAAAACATATATTGTATTGCCTCGTTTTTCATAGAGTAATGTTTTTGCTAATGCATATGCTGCATCTTTTCCGCATCCTTCCATTTTCTTTATGTCTTGTATTGTGTAATATCGAGATTCCATTTTTTCACTTCCTTTCTTATTGTGGTTGTGTCGCATTACTTACTTTTAAATTTATTCACTTGATCACTCTCCTTTACTTATTTGTTAAAATCTTGTATAATTACCTCAAAAGTGAGGTGTTATTATGTCCGTTTCTGATAAAATAGAGATTGTATCTATTATTTGCTCATCTATATTATCTATTGTTGCTATTGTTATTTCTGTGCTTACTTTAGTTCAAAACAATAAGATGATTTTCGAAAGCAACAAACCTAACATAGTTATTTTTTCTAAAGTAATAAGCTTTACTACTCCTTATTCTTATTTGATATTAAAAAACTTTGGCAATAGTGGAGCTACAATTTTAAATATTCAATATGATAAAGATTTAAAAAGCTTTTTTGACAGAGTTCCATTTAAAAACATAGAGAATACTTTTATTGCTCCAAATCAGTCTTTTGTATATCCTTTATTGCCAAACATAAAACTTGATGAAATTATCAATTTTACAATTAACTATAAATATCTAAATAAAGAATATTCAGAAATTTGTACTGTTACTTTTGAGCATTATAAAGATATAACTTATACTAAAATCCATTCTTCAAAAGATATTAAAGAACTATCTGATGTCCTTCAAGAAATGATTATTCAGGACATCTAAATTATTTGCTGTCCTAACTCTTCAATAGCTTGCTCTAAAACAAACTTATTTATAATGTAGGTTTGTTTTTCTTTTTTTAATATTTCTAATATTTTTGAAACCTCTTCATCTACTTTTGATTGCATTATTGATGTTTTTCCAAAATAGTGTATAGTTTCTGGTTGTAACATTTTCTCTCCCTCCTAACTTACTTCTTTTGTTTTTGCTTTTTATTTACCACCGTGTTATAATTCTGTCGAAAGGTGGTGATTTTATTGAAAAACTTTTTTGATAATGCTACGTTTGAATTGCAATGTCCTAAATGTAGAGGGAAGTTTCAAGTTTCTGTAAATCAAGTTGGCTCTACTATACAATGCAAATTTTGCCATCAGCCTATAACTCTCCAAAATAAAGGCTTTACGCAAGGTTTACAACAAGCTAACAAGGACATTGATAAGTTTTTAAAAAACTTATAGTAAATCTTTGACTTCTTTGATAGATATTTTTATCTCGTCGAGAAGTCTTTTTAATTTTTCTGCCTTTTCAATTCCATTTTCTAATTCTGTAATATCTAATTCTACTGGAATTGATATTGGTGTACTTGTATTTGCCATCTTAACTTACCTCCTTTGTTTTATCTGGAAAAATGTTTAATACTTTATACATAATGTTTCTTATATCCTCTGCTCTTTCTGCTGGTATAATTTGCACTTGGTTATATCCTAATGAAATTCTTGTTATAGTTGCTATTGCATCAAATATCTTGCATTGTTCTCTACGGTCTGTATATCCTTTTGAATAAAACATTTTTTCAAACTCTTTTCGTATAGTCTTCCAAGCATTGTCTTTTACTAATTCTTTTCTTGTCATTTCATTAAGTATTTCTCTTTTTAGCTCTTCCTTTAATTTTTTTAATTCTTCTTCTGACATTTTTATCAACCTCTCTCTTAGTTCTCTTATTGTGAACTTTTATGTTAAAAAAATTTCGTCAGTATTAGCCGTAGGAAAACTCTTCTTAAACTCCTTAATTTTTTGTATGCTTGGATTTTTTGCTCCACATTCTATTTGCTTGTAAAAAGATGTTGTTATTCCCCATTTTTCAGCCATTTCTTCTTGGGTCTTTTTTATAGAAATCCTGTATTCTTTTAGCTTTTCTCTTGCCATTTTTAGCTCTCCTCCTTTCAAGTTCACTCATAGTATAATATACTTTTAGTGAACTGTCAATACTTTTTTTAAAATAATTTTTTGATTTTCTTAAAACCATTGTCGCTCTAAGTAAACTTTTTTTGATTTTTTCTTGCATAGTACACTCGTAGTGTGCTATAATAAAATATATTTGGAGGAATAATTATGAATAGGATAAAAATTTTACGAGAAGAATTAAATATGACACAGCAAGAATTAGCAGATAAGCTAGACGGTGCTAAAAGCACTGTTGCTATGTACGAAAAAGGCGATAGGAAACCTAGTATGGAAGTTCTATTAAAATTGTCTGAAATATTCGATTGTAGTATAGATTATATTCTCGGCAAATCAAATATACGCAATCCAGAAAAGGGAGACTTGGACAAGCTACAAATAGGTCTATCTACAAAAGATTATTCTAATATATCAGATGATCAAATAAAACAAATAGAAGATTTTGCTAAATTTGTGTTAAAGGATAATAAGAAGGAAGATAAAGAAAAGAATGAAAATAACAAGGGGTAAAATATGGAAATAGGAAAAGATTGGACGGAAAGACCTTCTAAGATTACAAATTGGTCGAAAGATATAGACTATGTAATGTTCGTAGATGAAAATGGAAATAGTGACATTAAAGATATTTTAAAATGTATATCTAAAAATGCTAAAGTTGATGATAATAACAAATTCTTTACTGTTACTGGTGTTATTTTTACTAGAGAGCAATATGCCATTGCTCGTAAGCAAATAGACGAATTAAAAAATACATATTGGAAAAATGGTTCTTATATGTATAAAAACAATCTAAAAAAGGTTTGCTTTCATTCACGAGAGATAAGAAGAAAAGAAGGGGCTTTTGATATAAATCTAATAAACTATGACAGTTTTATATCAGAGCTTACTAACTTGTTAAAAGGTCTAGATTATAAAATAATATCAGTTACTATAAATAAAGAAGAGTATTTGTTAAAGCACTATCAATATAATGTTTACAATACAGCTATGTGCTTTTTATTGCAAAGATACATTTATGCAATGAAAAGTAATTGTAAAGGTATTGTTATGTTAGAGGCTAGAGGAAAAGACGAGGATTATATATTACTTAATGAAATGAAACATATTATATTCGAAACAGGCATACGTAAAGTTACTTCTAATGAACTGAGTGATAGAATTTTAGGTATTTATTTTAATCCGAAATGGAATCAAGGATATGATAATACATTTTCTGGCTTAGAAATAGCCGACTTAACTTCATATCCAATTCATAAATACATAAGAAACAACAAAAAAGATAAAGCTTTCTTGGCTCTCGAAAACAAAATAGATAAATATCCAGATTATATTAACAAAGGCATAAAAGTTTTTCCATAAAAAATAGTAGCCGACATAATCAGCTACTACCGTCCGCACAATTACGAACCCCAATGAGTTAACCCCAGGGGCAAAGGATTCTAAATATATTTTTGCAAATATATCTACTCCCATTCGGGAACCCAGCCTTATCCTTCACAAGTTAACTCTACTATAAGTATTATACACAATTTTACTAAAATATTCAAGTTTTTAAGTGAAATGTCATAAATTTTTAATATTTTTGTAACATTATTGTAACATAGGAGAAATTATATGAAATTAGAAAATTTATATGATATAGCAGAAAAAGAAAATATAAAAATATATAATTGGCATATTGAAGATGCTAATGGTATTTTTATAAATATAGATAAAATAAATGCTATTGCATTAAATTATAATGAGCTAGGTACATATATAGCGGAAAAGCAAACACTTGCAGAAGAATTAGGACACTATTATACACGGCGCTGTATATTCACCTTATTGTAATAATATAAATTATATTTCCAAACAAGAGTACAAGGCAAGAAAATGGTCTTATTATGCACTAGTTCCTTATGAGAAACTAAAATCAGCCGTTAAAAAGCGGAGTTAATACAGTTTATTATCTAGCTGAATATTTTGACGTTTCAATTGATTATATGCAAAAAGTATTAGAATTTTATACAAGTAAATATGGTTTAGTTTTTAATGTCAATAGTTTTTGAAAATGTCCCAAAATTTTTTAAACATGCAAAATTTTCATTGCCAATGCAACAACTTTTTTCTAAAAAGTGTTGTCCACAT
>CAKNRV010000059.1 GCA_930991035.1 uncultured Clostridium sp.
TTGGTGGATTTATAGAAATGAGAGGAAATAAGAAAACAATAGGATTTGACAATTGTGAAAGATATTTTGCAAAATCAAGCTTTGGAATAAAAGGTATTTACAATATACCAGAACTAGATATGAACACACCTAATGATTTCTTAACTAAATTGTTTGAACAAGCTGATAGAAATATACAAGCAGAAAGTAAAATATTTGAGAAAGAAAGAGAAGAATATCAGGAAGTAATGGACAAGTATATACCAGTTATTGAAAATATGGCAACAGAAAATGTACAAGAAGTATCAGATTTAATGCAAACGATAGAACACAAATTAACAAGCAAAAAAGAATTATCAGCAAGATTTTTAGAAAAGTTAAAAAGCTTAAATATGCATTGGAATAAGGAAACAAAACAATATGAAACAAGCAAGGAGGAATAGCTTATGGCTAAATATTATATAACTCCTACATTGCTAAACAGTTGGCAATACAACATCAAGAATGGGACATTAGAAGATTTTATAAAAGTATTAAATAAGGAAGAATTTGAGCCAACTGAAAGCATTTTAAAAGGTTTTGAATACGAAAAATATATGCAAGAAAATTTTGAAGAAACATTAAGAGGAGCATATCAAGTAAAGGTTAGCAAAGAATACGGAGACTATCTACTTTACGGAATTATAGATTGCTTAAAAGGTGGAATTATATACGATTATAAATACACTAAAAACTACGAGGAAGGTAAATTCTTTAATAATCATCAAACTTTAATGTATTTAGAGATGGTACCAGAAGCAAAGAAAATGGTGTATTTAATTACAAATAAATTTAATAAAACAGAATATCCAGACTTAAACTTTAAAGATGTATCAAAGGTTGAATATGAGGTAGGCGATATTTTTAGAGAAGAATATACAAAAGATATGTTTCCAGAAACAATGAATAGTATATTACATAAATTTGAACAATGGTTAAAACAATATAACTTATTTGATTTATATACAGAAAAATGGAAATGTAAATATTAGGAGGAAACAATGGAATTTGAAAAATTATATATGTTTAATCCATTTACAATTCAAAATGCAGATAGCAAACAAATAGCAGATACATATAGTAATTTACAAAAAGAATTGATAAATAATGCAGATACAGGCTTTTTAATATCAAAAAATATAGAAATATATGCAAATATGAATTATTTAATTGGAGAAATGGTAGCAAGATTACAACAGGAATATGATTTGCTAAAGACAGATATTTCAATACAAGAGAATAAGCAGATATATATGCAAAGAAAACAATGGCAAGAAACACAAAAAGAAAAACCACCAGCTATGAGCTATTTTGAGGCTATGGCAAAAGAATATGTGAAAGAAGACAGTAAGAAATTAGCAGAATTAGGTGCTAGACTGTTCAGATTTAAAAAAGCATACGAAAGTATTGACAGCAAACAAAATGCCTTAAAAAAGAAAATAGAGGCGATTAGGTATGAGATTTAAAGCAGTAACAGATTTAACTAATTCATTTAACCCAGTTCCGAAAAACGAAAGAAAAAAGAATAAGAAATTGATAAATGATAAGAAACACGATTGTGAATACTGTGGCAAGAAAAATTGTTGGACAAACAAACATCATATAAAGAGCAAAGGCTCTGGTGGAAATGATACAGAGGATAACCTAATAGAGTTATGTGGAGCTTGCCATAGAAAAGTGCATGATGGCTTAATAAATAAGCAAGAATTATTAAAAATAGTTAAGAGGAGGAAAAGAAAATGAAAGTATATGAACTTATAGAGAGAAAAGAATTAATAAGTAAATTTGCTAAAGAAATGGCTAGATTACAAAAGAAAGCTGATAAGTATTACTACATAGATAATAATAAAGAGATGGCAGATTATGTATTGATTTATGCTACCGAATTAAAAGATTTTGCTTCTAAATTAGGAATATGCGAAGAAATGTATCAAGAAGCATATAAAATATATGACTTTAGAAATAGTGGAAAAAAAGGGCATGTCCCTAGCGTAGAACAATTAGAAGAATTAGAAGTTTGGTATGATACTCCAACAGAAAAATTTTAGATTAAACAACAAGGGGCTAGACAACAAAACTAGCTCCTTTAAACGAAAGGAGAAAAGGAAAATGGCTCAAAAAAGAATGTTCAGTAACTTAGTAGTAGGCAGTGATGATTTTTTAGAAATGCCAGATAGTTCTCAAAATTTATATTTTCATTTATCAATGCAAGCAGACGATGACGGATTTGTAGATAATTGGAAGTCAATTATGAGAATGACTGGAAAAAAAGAAGACGATTTAAAACTACTAATAGCAAAATCTTTTGTTATCCCTTTTGAGTCAGGAATATTAGTAATTAGACATTGGAGATTAAATAACTACATTCAAAAAGATAGATATAAAGAAACCATACATAAAGAAGAAAAGTCGCTATTATCAACAGATGAGAGTAATGTATACAACTTGGATACAGATTGTATACAAAATGTATCCTCAGATAAGATTAGTATAGATAAGAATAGTATAGAAAAGAATAGTAGTAGTAGTGTAAATGAAATTCTATATGATTCTAAAGTAGAGGAAATTCAAAAAGTGATGATAGAGACAATAGGAACTACTAATATTAACAATATTCACGAATGTATAAGTTATTTGAACAAATTACCAATAGAATTAATAGAGTATGCTTTAAGAAAAACTGCAAGAGTGGAAAGACCTAGTTGGCAATATACAATTCCAATTTTAGAGAGTTATATAAAAAAAGGTTTTAAGACTGTTGAGGAAGTACAAGCAGATGACTTAAAGTTTAAAAATAAAAATACTAATACAGGAGAAACAGAAGAAGAGCGACAAGCTCGAATAATAAAAGAGTTAGAAGGTGGTTAGATGACAAATGCAGAATTTGTACAAGCAACAAGTAGACTAGAAGGATACTTTGACAAAAAATATACAACAGAACAACTAAAAGAAATGTTTTATATGCTAAAAGAATGGAGTTTAGAGAAGTATACGAAAGCAGTAAAATATTGCATTCGTAACTGCAAATATTTGCCTAAACTAGCAGATTTAACAAGTGCAGATATAAGTACTGTAAAGACACAGTCTAACAAAGAGATAGACTTTGTGAAATGCAATAAATGTAACGGAGAAGGCTTTATAAAGTATTTTAGGCAAAAAAATGACGGAAATAGAATATTAAAGTACGAATACATAGCTTTATGCACTTGTCAAAATGCGGACAAACAAAGGCAGATAAATAAATATAACTTGCCAACGTTGACAGAAATTGGTTTGTAGGAAGTTAGGACAAAAGTAAATTTACAATTTTAACAAATTTAAAGGAGTAAAGATGCAGTATTTTGTAGTATATCGAGCAGAGTTTTATGAAGAATATGAAATCTTTAACGATGTGATTTCGGTCACAAGTAAGATAACAACTAAATCTCACATCAGATACATAGAAGATCTTTTACAGAATGAATTAGAAGATTGTATTGATGTAACTTTATTAAATTTTATTTTAATTAAAGAGGAGTGATAACAAATGATAGAAACAAGACAAATAAGTTTTGAAGATATAAAACCGAAGAGGCTAACAAAGTATATGCAAATATTAGAAATAATAGGTAACAGAGAAATGACAGCAAGAGAAATAGAAGCAGAAATGAATAGACGAGGATATTCAAAATATTTTGATATGAACCACGTAAGACCACGATTGACAGAGCTAGTAAATGAATATAACGAGTTAGTAGAATGTGGAACAAAAGTAGATTATGTAACAAATAAAAACGTTGCGGTATACAGAAAAGCAACTGAAGAAGAAAAAATGATTGCAGAGAATATGCAACATATACCATATGTAGATTAGGAGGATTTATGTTAGCAAAATCAAATTTAAAAGAAATTATAGATCATATAGTAAAAAACGATATAAAGATAACAGATAATTCTTGCTGTGGTCAATGTAGCAAATGTGGAGAATGTTGTACAAATTTTCTTCCAGTTACGCAAAAAGAAATTGAAACAATACAAAGATATGTTATAGCAAATAAAATAAGACCACAAAAGCAAATGTTAGTAATGCAAAATAGACTAACTTGTCCGTATTACGACGGCAAGAAGTGCTTAATATATGAGGTCAGACCGCTAATATGCAAAGAGTTTTACTGTTATAAAAAGCCCACAGCAGAGCTCGGAAAGAAATTCTTAGAGAAGGATTTTATAACAGTAGATATGTGGGCAATTGCTGAAGAGATAGATAAGGAGTTGCTAAATGAAACAAATAGATAATAAAAAGCTATGT
>CAKNRV010000060.1 GCA_930991035.1 uncultured Clostridium sp.
CTCTGAAATAGCTAAAATTTTATAGGAAACACTTTCATAATAGTCTTCGTCTTTGTACAAAACAAGAAGGGAATGAAATTAAATGGAAAAAAAAGATATAAATATAGAATACGGCAAAATATTAAGAAATTACAGAAAGAAAAATAACTTAACATTAGAAAATGTTTCAGAAATTAGTGGATTAGCACCAAGATATATAAGTCAAATAGAAAGAGGAGAATCCATAGGTAGTATAAATACTCTCCTAAATCTTTGTAATGCTTACAAAATAACACCAAACGATATTCTACTTGGATTTTTAGATTTTAATGACGATTCAAAAAAAGAAACTTATGATTATAAAATAAATAAATTGAGCCTGCGAGATAAAGAAATTATAGACGATTTATTAGATTTTTTGTTAAGTCATTGAAAGTTACAGTTCACGGCTTTAGGTTTTTAGATTATTTAATACTCGCTGTATAATGTATTTTTATACTCTAACCTAAAGCCGTGAATTGTAACTTTCTTTATTTTACCACACTCTTCTTGCAGCACAATATCTAGTATTGTAGTATTCTCCTGGTAACAAACTATTTATTTTTACACAGTAGCCAGAACCTGATGATGCGTGAATGAAATTGCCATCTCCAATATATATTCCACAATGTCCAATTTCGTTCATTGTCTCATAATCTAGGAAAAATACTAAATCTCCCACTTCTAAATTATTGAGTAAGCTTGATTTTGAAGATTTATCTGCACTAACTTTTTCCCCAAGTTTTGCTTGAGCTTGAGCTCCGTGTCTCATACTAATTCCAAAATGCTCAAATACATACATTGTAAATCCAGAACAGTCAAAGCCAGAAGGACTTGCTCCACCATATACATATGGTACTCCTAAAAACTTTTTAGCATAACTCACAATTTCTTCCGCCTTAATTGTAGACGAATTTGAGGTAGAGGAAGTTTCTCCCTCTGCCTCACTTTTTTTATCATTTGTGTTGTTATTTGTGCTATCATTAGCATTGTTGTTTGTTCTATCTACGTTTCCTCTGTTTGTTACAGAAACTCTCGTTTCAGACAATGCTGATTTAGACACATAAGCATTTCCTTGACTAGTTTCTACCTCGTACCAGTCTCCTGTTTCTCCAATAACTGTAAGCTCAGTATTTTGTTCAACAACCATAATTATCTCAGCCTCAGTACTTGGCTCTTTTCTAATATTAACAATGTCTTCAGTGTACATTACTCTTTGTTTAAAATCTGATGTACCACTTTCTCCACTTGTATTACTATCAGATCCGTTGTTATCTGTTCCTTCGCTACCCGTTCCATTACTACTTCCATCATCCTCGCCATTTGAATCAGGCTGATTTGTTTGAGCATCGCTTTGACCATTCGAATCTGTGCTGTTATCTATTTCAAGTGAATCCGACCTTACCCATCCAGAAACTTCGTCAGTTTGTATATATGCCCAACCATTTATTTGGTTTATAACTAATACCTCTGTATTATTTGCAATTGTATCTATTTTACTACTATTGATTAGAGGTGTTATTCTTATACTTGTTTGAGCAGTTGTAGTGCCTGTTACATTTTTTACAGTATCTGAACTATTTGATTGATTTACTGTATCTGTACTGTCTGGTTCATTAGAATTATTGTCATTTACAGTATTATCTTCTCCGTTATTGCTACTACCTTGCGTATTTTCATTATCTGATGTGTTTCCATCTGCTGTATTGTTTTCATTATCAGTAGTTTCATTATTGTCTGAGGTATTATTTTCATTACCTGTATTATCCTCTCCACCAACTACTTTCGCATACTCTTTGCTAATGTATCCTGTATATTCTCCATATTGTACCTGATACCAATCTCCCTCTTCGCCCAAAAGTTCACATTTGTCACCTATTGAAATTTGAGCTACTATATCAGCTTCTGTTGATGGTTCTTTTCTTAAATTTAATGTTTCTGTTGTTATTTCCACGGTTGCCGCTTTTGAAATATTAATGTATACTAATAGAATTAAGATTAATATAACTATTATTGCTAAAATTTTCTTGACTAAATTCATTATCTGCTCCTCCTAAAATACGCTTATAGTATATAATCAAATTGCTAAAAAGTCAAGAAAAATTTAGTAGTATTACTCTTTTACCTGTTTCCAAGTTTTGCACCAAATTTCGTTTTAACTTTAATATTATTACTTATTTGGTTAACTTATATATTGCATACTGGTTTAACGATACTCCCTCTTGTTTTGCTTCAACAGCTAGTTTATAATGTAATGACTTAGGCACTCGTATTACAAATTTTCCACTAAAATTTTCATAGCCAATTGGAAGTGGTACTTCTAATCCTGCCTCTAGTTTCGTCTCAATCCAACCTTTCATAGCATCCTTTATATTTTCATACGCCTCTTCAAAAGTATCTCCGGTACTTTGACATCCGTCTAATTCTAATACACGTGAATAATAATAAAATCCACTTTCGTCCTTAATAGGTTGCACAATATAGTTGTATGGTAAATCCATATAATCTTCTGGCTTTTTCACAATTTTCCCTCCTTCTATTAATATATAACATATAAAATAATAAAGATTTTATTCTCCTATTCTTTTTAATACGTTTTTTACGTAAACTGCTTTTAATGGTGTCTCTTCTTTTATTGTTATTACATCTCCCTTATCATTGATAAAGTTTCTATGTGAAGTTCCGGTTTTAGATTTCATTTTATATCCATTGTATTCAAGCACTTTTGATAATTCTTGAAATCTTATTCCATTCGGCTGTCTTTTCATTTTTGCGATTATTTTTTCAATACTCGGCATTGTCTTCCTCCTTTAGAAATAGACGCCTAACTACTTATATTATGATACTATATTTAGTACTATTTGTCAATTATCTTTTACAAATATAATAAAATTAGACATCAAAGTATTGTTTGGATTAGTACTCTAGAAATAAATTTTTAAGATAATTATATTAAAAATATTTTAATTTTAAAGATTTATATTAAACCTTATGTGTTAAATATGTGTTAAAAAGATATATTTTTTCATAGATATTCTAAAAATGCAATTTTCTAGAATAAAAAAAACAGGAGTTTTGCAATTTCTTGCAAGCCCCCTGTTTTTATATGCTATTCAAATATTATTCAATAACTTCTGAAACTACACCAGAACCAACTGTTCTACCACCTTCACGGATAGCAAATCTTAGTCCTTTTTCAATAGCTATTGGTGTGATAAGTTCAACTGTCATATCTACGTTATCACCTGGCATAACCATTTCTGTTCCAGCTGCTAATTCAATAACACCTGTAACGTCTGTTGTTCTGAAATAGAATTGTGGTCTATATCCATTGAAGAATGGTGTATGACGTCCACCTTCTTCTTTTGTTAGAACGTATACTTGTGCTTTGAATTTTGTATGTGGATGTATTGTTCCTGGTTTTGCTAAAACTTGACCTCTTTCGATGTCTTTTCTATCAATACCTCTTAATAATACACCAATGTTATCTCCAGCTTCTGCTTGGTCTAGTAATTTTCTGAACATTTCTACACCAGTAACAACTGTTTTCTTAGCTTCTTTAGAAAGACCAACGATTTCAACTTCGTCTTGAAGTTTAACTGTTCCTCTTTCTACTCTACCAGTTGCAACTGTTCCTCTACCTGTAATTGTGAATACGTCTTCAACAGGCATTAAGAATGGTTGATCTACTGGTCTTTCTGGTGTTGGAATGTAGCTATCTACTGCATCCATTAATTCTTTGATTGGAGCATAAACAGGATCGTTAGGATCTGTTGAGTTGCTCTCTAATACTTTTAATGAAGATCCTTTTATAACTGGGATTTCATCTCCTGGGAAACCATATTCTGTTAATAGGTCTCTAACTTCCATTTCAACTAATTCTAATAACTCTGGATCGTCAACCATATCGCATTTATTTAAGTAAACAACGATATATTTAACACCAACTTGTCTAGCAAGTAAGATGTGCTCTCTTGTTTGAGGCATTGGTCCATCAGCTGCTGAAACAACTAATATAGCACCATCCATTTGAGCAGCACCTGTAATCATATTTTTTACATAGTCTGCGTGTCCTGGACAGTCAACGTGAGCATAATGTCTGTTTGCTGTTTCATACTCAACGTGAGCTGTATTAATTGTAATACCTCTTGCTTTTTCTTCTGGAGCACTATCAATTTGATCATAAGCTTCATATTTAGCTTGACCTAATAGTCCCAAATATTTTGTAATAGCTGCTGTTGTTGTTGTTTTACCATGGTCAACGTGTCCGA
>CAKNRV010000061.1 GCA_930991035.1 uncultured Clostridium sp.
AACGATATCTTATGTAAACGAGGATATTCGTTGGACAGTCTGGAGAGAGAGCAATGAATTAGAAAAATATGCTCTAATTTGTAGAGCAAAAAAATATATAGAAGAAATAACAAATAAAGATAAATACGCTTGAATTTTAAGATAAGTTATAGAAGGTAAACTTGTACTAAAATTTTATGTAAGAGATAAAGAGAGGTATCTGATGTAAGAATACCTAACTGTATAAACAATATAAAGATGTACAAGCAAACTAACAAGTAGACAAATAGATACTATAAAATGCAAAAAACTTATTTATAAAAGGAGAGCGTATTTTTATGGAAGAGAAGATAGTTAATAAAAAGGGTATAAATGATTATAAAGAGCAAAATGAATCAATAGAAAAAAATAATGAAACAGAGATTTTTAAAAGTAAAAATAGATGTATTAATAAAAATACAATTTATAATGCCTATAAAGAAAACAACCTAAAATGTAATGCAGGTATAACAATAATAGCATTGGCAGTAACGATTTTAATAATAATTATATTAGCAGGAATAACGATAAATGCAGTACTAGGCGACAATGGATTGCTAAGACAGGCACAAGATGTAAAAGATATGGCAGAGGGTACAACATTAGAAACAGGAGAAAAAATGAATAAAGTATTGCAAGAGTATATGAATGTGATGGCAGAAGATGAAGGAGGAGAAATAACAGAACCAGAAAAAGATACAACACCACCAACAGTAGTAATAACAACAGGAAAAATAACGTCAAATAGTATAGAAATAAGTGTAGTAGCAAATGACCAAGAAAGTGGACTAGCCAGTGAAAATGCGTATGTATATTATCTAAATGGAGCAGAGTACACAAGAGGAAATTCAAGTAACTGTACTTTTACAGGACTAACAGCAGATACAATGTACACAATAAAAGTAGAAGTAATAAATGGGGTAGGAATAAAAGGAGAAAACAGTACAACAATAAATACTACTTCACTGACAGTTGAAAATTTAAGAGGAGAGAAATTTGAAACAACAACACCAATAATGGATGAAAGTGGAGACACAGTATGGATACCTGGTGGATTTGAAATAGCTGAAGATAGTGCAATAGATGCGGACGATGGAGTAGTTATACAAGACTCTAAAGGAAATCAATTTGTGTGGATACCTGTGAAAGATGAAACTAAATTTCAAAGATATGGTGGATATTATAATGGAACAATTTCAGCTCTATCTTATTTTGTTGAACCATACAATGGATATTCAGATGAAACTTCAGAATATAATGTTATGGTAAGTAGTATTAAGAAATATAATGGCTTCTACATTGGAAGATTTGAAGCAGGTACAACAAATTCAAACAGAAATGAAGAATCAGGAATTAGTGATATTGTAATTATTAAAAAGAATGTTTATGTATATAATTTTATAAAATGGAGAAATGATATTAATGACGAAATTGGAGGAGCAACTGAACTTTCAAAGAAATTTGCAAGTGTAAATGGCTATACAACAGTTTCTAGTTGCCTAACTTATAGTATTCTATGGGATGCAGTAATGAACTTTATTGATCCAGCGTATTCAACTAATAATTGTAACTCTACATCTTTTGTAAGAGATTCAAGTGGGAAAGGATGGTATAGTCAAAACGTACCAACTAAAACTGGTTATTATTCTGTAAACAATATTTATGATCTTGCAGGAAATGTAGGGGAATGGACAATGGAAGTATATTCGAGCAATGGATATTATCCAGTTTTGCGTGGAGGCAGTTATACAGATACAGGAAATAAAAGACCAGCTTCTACTCGTAATTATACCAATCATTACATTACTTCCCAAGAATATGGATTTAGAATATCTTTATATATCAAATGAAATATATATTTTATAATTTGAGAAATGTAGACAAAGAGGGCTTAAAATAGGAGAACTCTTTGCTTATCTCAAATTAAAGTAGGAAGAATATAAATTGTAAGCCTAGGGCTTATCATAAAACCATAAACTAGAAAGAAAATAAGCAGAAGAATATTAATATCAAGATTTAATTTATATGAAATTAACAAATAGTATGTTTCTAGAAAAAGTAGTAAAAGGAATGGAAGAGAGATATTTGAAGATAGAAAAACCACAAAAAATTCTTACTTACTGTTGTTTTTTTGAAAAAAATTGGTATAATAATATAAGTAAAAATAAATTCAACGTAAGAAAGGATGATATTGATGTTAAAGAAAGTTGCTATTTTGGCAAATGGAGGAGACGTTTCAGGTTTTAATGCTGTAATTAGAGCAATTATTAAAACAGCTGAAAATAAAGATATTGAATGCTATGGTTTTATAGATGGATATAGAGGATTATTGCAAAATAATATAATTAGATTAGGTACAAGCTCTACTGGTAATGCAGTTGGCATTTTGCCTAAAGGCGGTTCTATAATAGGTTCTTCAACTAATGCAAATGTTTTTAATTATCCAGTAGAAGAAAATGGAGAGATAGTATACAAAGATTTATCAGATGTATGTGTTGAAAATATAAAGAAGGACGAAATTGATTGCCTATTTACATTAGGTGGAGATGGAACACAAAAGTCTGCAAGAGATTTATCTTTAAAAGGTATCAATGTTATAGGTGTTCCAAAGACAATTGATAATGATGTTGCGTGTACAGAAATTACATTTGGATATAATACAGCAGTATCTGTTGCAACAGAAGCAATTGATAGATTACATTCAACAGGAGAGACACACCATAGAATAATGGTTTTGGAAGTAATGGGAAGATATGCAGGATGGATTGCATTAGAGTCGGCAATTGCAGGTGGTGCAGATGTTGCATTAATTCCAGAGATACCATTTGATATAAATAGTGCAGCAAGAAAAATAATAAATAGAAAAAACAGAGGTAAATCATTTAGTATAGTAGTTGTTGCAGAAGGAGCAAGACCAAAGGGCGGAGAAATGGAAATACAAGGAGTTAGACACAATGGCTCTGGAGTGGACAATACAAAACTTGGAGGAATAGGAGAAAAAGTTGCAAGACAACTAGAAGAATTAACAGGCCTAGAAGCTAGATGCACAGTACTTGGATATATGCAAAGAGGTGGAACACCTACTGCTTTTGATAGAGTGCTTTCAACAAAATATGGAACAAAGGCAATGGAACTTGCTTTAGAAGGAAAATTTCAAGTACTAGCAGTAATAAAAAATGGAAAACTAGATAGTGTGCCATTAGAGGATGTTGTTGGTAACAATAAAAAGGTTGGTGCTGTTTCAGGAAACACTCCAGAAAGTAACTTAAGAAAAGTTACAATGGATGACGAGTTGGTTAAGACGGCTAGGTATATTGGTATCAATTTAGGAGATTAATGGGTTGGAAAACTACAATTCTTTTCCAACCGGTAGCATATAAAGAACTAAAAATAATGAAAGGAGACCAACTATGAAAAGTCAATAGATTTTTGAAAAAATTAAAAAAAATTTC
>CAKNRV010000062.1 GCA_930991035.1 uncultured Clostridium sp.
TTTATGACTACTTATTTCTTCTTTTTTTATATTCGCTGGGCAGTCTGTCTCTCTCCCTCTCTCTTACAACGCCAACGGTTTTAAGCATTTTTGTCACTTCCTCCTTTGTTTCTTTCTTGCTTCCTATATGCCTATTGTACCAATACATTTTCTCTTTGACAAGTGTTTTTTATATGGATTCATTTTTCTTAGATTTATTTTACTATTTCCATTTTACATTCTTTTCCTTTGAACGCAAATACCATTTTGGTTATATTTGTAAATCCTCTTTCTCGTAAATTACTCTCGTAACCTTTTTCTTCTATTTGTTTTTTTGCACTTTCTAGCACTTCTTCTATGCTTTCGCCTTCAAAACTATCTGCTACTTTGAACTCCATTATAAAGCTGTTTCCAGCTTTTTCGTGTGGTTCTAGCATTATGTCATATCTTCCAAATCCTGATTCTCTGTTTGAATTTACGTAGTATGTATCTCGTAAGCCTACTAACATTCCTAGCACAAATGCGTGGTAGAAATTCTCTGCTGTGTTTTCTCCTACGTCCATATAACTAAACATTTCTCTTGTTAGTACTCTAAACTTTTTCTGGAATTCGTCTAGCTTTAGTTCTACTAGGTCTTTTAGTATACTCCTTAAATCATTTCCTGGTACTTTGTCACTAAACCAACTTCTTACTATATCTTGGAATAATAATTTTATTTCATAGTTCGGTAACTTTACTTTATATATATTTTCTGCTAAACTTACTACTTCTGTTACTTTTAAATATCCTGTTCCTAGCATTAGTCCCCATATATTATCTTCATTATTTTCTATTCCGTTTATTATTGTTTCTAAATTTATTGGTACTTCTATTTCTTCGTCTTTTAATAGTCTTTCCATTTTTTCTTTTACGGTTGTTGAATTTTTTACAGTTAGTTTTATTAAATCATTTGAGCTTGTGTTTACCCAGTATGGTCTTAACTCTTTTTTAGCTAAATAATTTAATACACTCCAAGGGTTATATATTCCTTCTACATTTCCTATTCGGTATCCATCATACCATCTCTTTATTTCTTCCTTATCGTCTTCTACTTTAAAGTCCTGCATTACCTTTTCCATCTCGTCTTCTGTTATCCCAAAGTCATCTGCAAATTCGTCATTTAGTACTGTGTATACATCAAAATTATTTGCTCCACTAAATATACTTTCTTTTGCTACTCTGCTTACTCCTGTTAGTACTGTTTTTTCTAAGTATGGGTTGTCTTTAAAGGTACTTCCATAGAATGCTTTTAAAAAGTCCATAGCTTGTTCGTAATATTTTTTTACATAAGCTGTTTGTATTGGTACATCGTATTCGTCTATAAATAGCATTACTGGTTTATTGTAGTATCTATACAAGTAACCACTTAATTCTCTTACGCTTGTTTTCAGTGCCACCTCGTCTTCTCTTGCATATAGTATATCCATTATTCTTTCTTTTTCGTCGTCATAGCTTTTGTCACTATCCAATAAATATCTATGCTCTCTATACATTTCCAATATTGCTGTCTTAAAATCTAATATCATATTTTCATAATTGGAATCATTTACATCTTTTAATGTCAAGTACAAGCAAGGATATGCTCCTAATTTTGATGTATATTTTTCTCCTTGTTCCATTATTTTTAGCCCTTCAAATAATTCTTTCGAGTCTTTTGAGTTACAGTCAAAGTAATATTTTAGCATACTCATATTTAATGTTTTTCCAAACCTTCTTGGACGTGTTACTAGCACTACTCCTGATTGATTATCTATTATGTCTTTTATATACATACTTTTATCTATGAAGTAGTTCTTTCTCATTCTTATTGCTTCAAAATCACTTATTCCTATTCCGATTCCTTCAAAGTCCATTGTAGTTCCTCCTTTTTCTAGGCTTTTATTTAAAATATTTTTTCTGATTTTTTATATTCTCAAAGTTTTTCGTTTTCTTTGTGGCATTTTTATAACTTTTTATGTGATTATTATATCAATTCCTTTACTCCTTGGCAAGTGTATTTTTAGTAATTTGAGACAAACCTTTATTATTCTTTTATATATTATATTTATAATTTTTTCTCCCAATCTGTTCCGCTTATAGAATTTTTTCTACATTATATATTTCAATAAGATGGAACAGTCTTTATATCTTCGCTTTCAGACTGAACAGTAACTTTTTTTATTCTATTAATGACTATTTTGAACTATATCAACAATATCTGCAATATACTCCCCTATAATAGGTATATTCCAAGTTACTATTTTTTGAAGTATAATAACAATAATTGCAGTTACTATTGTAACTCCAATTCCTATACCTACTCCTTTTACAATGCCTGACCAAATATTTCTCCAAAATAATTCCTTTCTATTGCCCAAAAGTTCTACTAAGTCTAAGAATTTGCTTTTAGTCATAGCATAGTTCAAATCGTCTAATTTTCTATTAATCTCTTCAATAACTTTTCTTTTCATATATCAAACCACATTCTTTTTTAGTTATTGTTTTCAATTTTTACATTTTTATGCAAGACTATATAATTTAAAAAGTAAAAATTTATTTGCATTATAAATCTGATTTTTAATAGAAAAAATATTTTTATATGATGTAAAAATTTATCTCACAGCTGTACTAAGTAAAAACACCTTAGTACAAAAAAAGAATAGCCATAATTGCTATCCTAATTTTATACTTATTATTGAATTCCATATTTTTTCTTAAATTTATCTGCTCTACCACCAGTTGTTTCTCTTTTTAAGTTTCCTGTCCAATATGGATGACATTTTGAACAAACATCAACTTTTATATCTGGTTTTGTTGAATGTGTTTTCATTACATTACCACAAGCACAAGTAATTGTTGCTTCTGTATAATTTGGATGTATTCCTTCTTTCATTTTGTGTTCACCTCTCCTTTTTTCTTTTAAAAACGCTATTTAATATGATAACACATATTTTATATTTTTTCAAGTACTATCTTTAATAAGTTAACAATTTTTGCATTATACAATAAAATGTTTTAAATCTGCTCCATCTTGCTATCAGGCTTAAATTATAAAATTTTAGTTCTGAGTACCTTCTTCTAATTGTTGCTCTTGTATATATTCAGCAGAGCTTTGCAATTCTTGTTCAAGTGAAGCTTTATGAACTAATTTATTTACAATATTAAATAGACACGCTACTATTAAAATTACAAATAATACTTTTTTCCATATCTTAGCTATCATATTTACTCTCCTTTTACAAATATAATTATACTTATTTTTTAATAGCTTGTCAATAGTAAAATTGACAAGCTATTAGGTAAATCTCATTCGTTTATGATAATGTCTTAAGTAATCGGATATGAAAATGTCCCAAA